>JAODBM010000057.1 GCA_025463985.1 Acidimicrobiales bacterium | reverse complement strand
CCGGGCCGGCCACCGGCCCCGGCCCGATCTCTGCTGCCCCGTGGGGTTCGGCGGGCATCCTGCCGATCCCGTGGGCCTACATCCGCATGATGGGCGCCGAGGGCCTGACCCGGGCCACCGAGGTCGCCATCCTCAACGCCAACTACATGGCCCAGCGCCTCCAGCCACACTTCCCGGTGCTCTACACCGGCCGGGGCGGGATGGTCGCCCACGAGTGCATCGTCGACCTGCGCGGCATCACCCGCGACACCGGCGTGACCGTCGACGACGTGGCCAAGCGGCTCATCGACCACGGCTTCCACGCCCCGACCATGTCGTTCCCGGTCCCCGGGACGCTGATGATCGAGCCCACCGAGTCCGAGGATCTGGCCGAGCTCGATCGGTTCTGCGACGCGATGATCGCCATCCGCGCCGAGATCGGCGACGTCGCGGCCGGGACCTGGCCTGCCGACGACAACCCGCTCGTCAACGCCCCTCACACGGCCGCCAGCCTGGCCGGCGACTGGGACCACCCCTACAGCCGTGAGGCCGCCGCGTACCCCTCGGCCGGCGCCAAGGCCGCCAAGTACTGGCCCCCGGTGCGCCGCATCGACGGCGGCTACGGCGACCGCCACCTCATGTGCGCCTGCCCTCCCGTGGAAGACCTGGCCGAGTAGACGACCACAGATCGGCGCTGTCCCCATGCCGACGTCGGTGGGCGGACGCTCAGCGCCGGGCGGGTCGACCGACGCGAGACGGAGAAGCCCGCGGTCGCCGCGGTGATCGCGATCGGCGCCGGCCGGCGTCGGCTCAGGCGAGCGGTTCGGCTGGTGAGGCGGCGACGAAGGGGGGCTTGACGACCGTCGCGGGGACCTCGCTCCCCCGCTGGTCGAGGGTGACCACGTCACCGATGGCCACCTCGGGCGGGACGAAAGCAAGGGCGATGCCCTGCTCCAAGACCGGCGAGAAGTTGCCGCTCGACACCACGCCGGACGCCACGCCGTCGACCAGCACCGGCTGATCGGCCCGCGGCGGCCGGCGACCCGCGACCGTCAGCGCTCGGAGCCGCCGGCTGATGCCGCGCTCCTTCTCGGCGGCCAGCGGCGCCCGGCCCCGGAAGTCGCCCTTGTCCCACGAGACCACCCAGCCCAGCCCGGCCTGCAGGGGCGTGATGCCCGGGCCGAGCTCGTGGCCGTGCAACGGGAGCCCCGCCTCGAGCCGCAGCGTGTCCCGGGCGCCGAGGCCCGCCGGCTGGATGCCGGCCCCGAGCACCGCCGCCCAGACCTCGCCGGCCACCGCGGCCGGCACGGCGAGCTCGACGCCGTCCTCGCCCGTGTAGCCGGTGCCGGCCACCAGGCATTCGGTGCCGTTCCAGTCGAAGCGGGCGACGTGGAAGCGGCCGATCGCGGCGGCGTCCGGCGCGATCGCGTGCAGCAGCCGGCGGGCCGCCGGGCCCTGGACGGCGATGATGGCTCGCTCGTGGGTGACGTCGACGGCCCCGTCGCCGAGCGCGGCCACGACCCGCTCGGTGTTCGAGGCGTTCGGCATCACGTCGAACCGCTCGTCGTCGACCCACCACACGATGATGTCGTCGAGCACCGAGGCGTCGGCCTCGTCGAGCAGGTGGGTGTACTGCGCGCGGCCGGGACCGATCTTGTCGAGGTCGTTGGTGAGCGCGGCCTGCAGCCGATCAAGCGCGTCGGCGCCCGTGACCCGCACCGTGCCGAGATGGCTCACGTCGAACGCGACCGCGGCGGCGCGGCAGGCCCGATGCTCCGCCAGGGTGCCGGCCTCGTAGGCCAGCGGCATGTCCCACCCGCCGAAGGGAACCATCTTGGCCCCGAGCGCACGGTGGGCGGCATCGAGCGGGGAGGTGCGAAGGGTCACGGGCGGCGATCGTAGTGCTCGCCCCGGACGACCGATCCGGGCGACCGATCAGGCGGCGGGGTGCCGGTGCCGTCGGCTGCCCGACGGGTGCGCGAGCGTGCCCAGGCCGAGCAGGCCCAGGCCGTCGGTGGCGGACTCGAGGGCGCGCCGAGGCACCGCGTCGAGCTGCTCGGGCGGCTCGAGGCCGTACTTCACCAGCAGCTCGAGGTAGTCACGTTGGTAGAGCAGGCGGACCTCGAGGTCGGGACGCTGCTCACGCAGGAGGCGCAGCTTGCGGTTCTTGCGGGTGACGAGCTTCTGGTTGAGCGTGGTGACCTCGAAGTAGAGGTCGTGGCCGGGCAGGTGGAAGTCCGGGCTGAACGCCTGCCGGGGTTGGCCGTCGGGCCCGCGCTCGAGCACGAACGTGTGCGGCTCGTACTGCCACGCCACGCCATAGAAGTCGAGCAGCTTGGCCAGCTGGCGCTCGGAGTTGTGGGCGAACACGACCCGCTCGTGGGGCAGCTCGGGCGAGCCGGCAGCACGGGGGGCGGGCGTGAGGCTCAGGTCAGCCCCCGGCGAGCGAGTGCCCTTGGTCGGGCGCCGGCAGCGGCGCGTCGGCCGGCACCGGGCGGAGCTCGAAGATGGCGGCGTCGAGCTCACGCTGGACACCGTCGAGCGAGAGGACGCTGGTGAGCACGCCCTGGCCCTGCTTGAGGACGTCGACCAGCTCATCGCCGTCGCGCACCAGCACCGCACTGCCGCCGCTGATGACCAGCTGGACGCTGACGATCTCCTCGCCGAGCGAGTCGCGCAGGTAGGCGAAGGCGGTGCGCACCGACTCGAGCTTGATGCCGGCATCGAGCAGCGTCTTCACGACCTTCAGCTCGAGCAGGTCTCGGTAGGAGTAGCACCGGCGGCTGCCACTGCCCCGCGCGTCGGCGACCGACGGCCGGATGAGATCGGTGCGCGCCCAATAGTCGAGCTGCCGATAGGTAATGCCCACGATCTCCGCCGCCCGCTTACCGCTGTAGTCCTGCGTCACCGCACCGCTCCCATTGTCGCTGCCCCCGCCCCCAGGTTCGCCGCCGAGCGGCTCACCACACCCATGAAACTACGTGGATGTCGTGCCACGGTACGCCAGCGCGGCGCTTCGGTCAACGCACCGCGCCCCCACGGGCATCAGCGGCCCCAGGAGGCTGTGATCGCGCCGACCCGCACGACCGGCCCAGAGCACGCTGGCTAGGAGGCGAAGTCCTCGGGGTTCACGGAGTCGATGAACTCGCGGAACTGCTCGACGACCTCTTCCTGCTCTTCTTCCTCTTCCTCTTCCTCGGCCAGGTAGCCGGCCTCGTCGAGGACCTCCTCGGCGGCGTAGATCGGCGAACCGGTCCGGGCGGCGATGGCGATGGCGTCGGAAGGGCGGCTGGAGACCGTGTGGACGCCGTCGCGAGCGTTGAGCTCGAGCTCGGCGAAGAAGGTGCCCTCTTGCAGCTGGGTGACCGTGACCTTCTCGACGCTCACGCCGAGGTCGTCGAGGACCTCGCGGATCAGGTCGTGGGTCATCGGGCGGGGGGTGACGACCTCTTCGAGGGCGAAGGCGATGGCGGTCGCCTCGGGCGCACCGATGAAGATCGGGAGCACCCGGCGGGCGCCGCCCACCTCCCGGAGGAGAGCGATGGGCGAGCTGCTGGGCATCTCGATGCGCACCCCCACGAGCTCCATCTCCACCATCCCGTCACCCTACCGCCCGGCCCCACCAACGTCGCGGCGGAGGCCGTGGCCGCCGCGGGCGCGGCTCGCCGTCAGCGCACGGCCGCGTACAGGAGCGCGAGGTAGCGATCGGGGTCCTCGGCGAGGGCGCTGGACTCCGCGGCCCAGAGGCCCGGCAGGTTCCGGTAGCGCCCGGCGAAATCGAGCCCGTACCCGAGCAGGAAGCGGTCGGGCGGCTGCAGGCCGGCGTACGTGACGGGCACGGGGAGCAGCCGCCGCGCCCGCTTGTCCGCCAAGCCGCACAACGCAAGCGATGACGGCTCGCGTTCGGCCAGGTGGCGGAGCAGGAAGTCCGACGTGAGGCCGGTGTCCACGATGCCCGTGACCAGCACCACGGGGCGGCCGCGCACGTCGAGATCGAGATCCTTCACCACCCGTGTGCGGCCACGGGCGCCGTCGTAGGGAGCCACCGCGACCATGTCTATGTCGACGGGCACGCGCACCTGGCGGGACAGGTCGGCCAGGAACGGCACGCCGCCCTTGAGCACGCCCACGAGCACCACCCCGTCGGGGTGATCGGCGGTGATCTCGGCACCCACGCGGGCGGCGACCGCCTGCAGGTCGGCGGGACTGGCGAGCAGCGTCGGCGGGTCGCGCTCGGGCTCGACCACGTGCGTCAGCCGGGGTGCAGGTGCTCGCGCAGGTTGCTGCGCAGCAGCGCGGCGCGGAGCTCTTGGCCGAGACCGGCCAGCTCGCCAAGCAGGGCCACGGCCTGCTCGCGAGCAGCAGGGTTGCGCTGCTTGAGCAGCGGCATCACGACCTGCTCGAGGAACCCGGCCTCCCGCTCGGCCGAGACCTTGAACATCCGCAGGTGGCGGGCCTCGATGCCGTGCTGCAGGAACGTGGCCGACCGTTGCGCGATCACGAGGGCGTCGCCGTCGTAGAACGTGTCGGTGCCCATCGGCCGTCCTTGGATGAGGCCGTAGCGCTCGAGCTCTCGCAGCGTCGGCTCGTCGATGCCGGCCGCCACGGCCAGCTCGGCCGCGGTGAGGCTGACCGAGGTGGGGCCCTGGTCGAGCGGGTCGATCGGCACCACCTTCGTTCCGCGGCGCGCACGGCTGCTGGAAGCGACCGGGGCCGCCGCGACCGGCTCGCGGACGAGGTCGGCCATCCAGATCGGCACCGGCTGGTCGGGTGCCTCGCCGGCGGGCATCGAGGCGCTGACCGTGGCCGGCGCCCGCGTGGCCGCCGCGACCACGGCTGGCTCACGGGCCGGATCGTCGCCGTCGCCGACGGGGACACCGCCGTTGGCTGCTTCCAGCCGGTCCTTGATGACCTTCAACGGCAGGAAGTGCTCGCGCTGCTGGGTGAGGATCCAGCGCAGCCGATCGATGTCAGCCTCGTAGAACTTGCGGTAGCCCGACGGCGTGCGCTCGGGGTCGATCAGGCCCTGGCTCTCGAGGAAGCGGATCTTCGAGATCGTCACATCGGGGAACTCGTCCTGCAGCAGGCTGAGGACCTCGCCGATCGAGAGGTGCGGTGCGTCCGCCACGTCAGACCTCGCCACCGGCGACGAACACCAGCTTGAACTTGCCGACCTGCAGCTCGTCGCCGTTGACGAGCGGGCCCTCCTCGATGCGCTCGCGGTTCAGGTAGGTGCCGTTGAGCGAGCCGACGTCGCGGACCAGGTACCCGTCGGGCGTGCGGCGGATCTCGACGTGGCGCCGCGAGACGGTGACGTCGTCGAGGAAGATGTCGCTGTCGGGGTGGCGGCCGGCGGTGGTGATCGCCTGGCCCAGGGCGAACGACGAGCCGGCGTTGGGTCCGCGGGTGACGAGCATGACCCCGTCGGGGCCGACGTCCTGGAGGTCGACCACCACCTCGTCTTCGCTCGCCTGGTCGAGCTGGAAGGTGATCGTGGAGGGCTCGTCGGCCGGCCGCTCGAGCGGTTGGCCGCACGAGGAGCAGAAGTTCGAACCCTCGGCGTTGCGGTGCCCGCAGTTGTTGCAGTAGAGCTCGGACACGTCGTTCACCTCACCTCAGCCTTCGGGGCGGGACCGGGCCGCGGCCACGACCCCGCCTGGTCAACCCTCGATCAGCGTGCGGTATCCCTCGGCGTCGAGGAGCTCGTCGACGGCCTCGTCGGCGCCGAGCTCGATCACGCAGAGCCAACCTTCGCCGTACGGATCCTCGTTCAGCCGCTCGGGCGCGTCCACCAGGTCGGCGTTGACCTCGACGACCGTGCCCGACACGGGCGCGTAGATGTCCGACACGGACTTGGTGGACTCGACCTCGCCGATGCCCGCGCCGGCCGCGACCGCGGCCCCGACGTCGGGGAGGCTGACGAACACGACGTCGCCGAGCGCGTCCTGCGCGTAGTCCGTGATGCCGACCCGGACGCGGGTCCCGTCGATGCGAGCCCACTCGTGGTCGCTCGAGTAGCGCAGCTCATCAGGCACGTTCATGGGCGCACGCTACCCCACGCCCGAGAACGGATCGGCAGGCGCTGCGCACGAACCTGCACTTGAGGGTGAGGCCCGCCGAGACCTCGCCGCCGAGTCAGCTCATCGCAGCATCTGGCGGATGCGACGCGTGTACTCCTTGGCCAGCTGCGTGGCCGTGGCCTGGTCGTCTCCCTCGGCCCAGATGTGGGTGACCGGCTCCTCAGGATCGGGCAGCGCGAGCACCCAGCCGTCGTCGTGGAGCACCTTCACGCCGTCGATCAGCTCGAGCCGGCGATCCTTGCTGAGCTCGACCAGCGAGCGCATGACCAGGCCCTTCTGCTCCCACGGGGTGACGACCTCTTCGTGGGCCAGGTGCACCCGGGGCAGGCTCTCGCGCACCGCCGAGAGGCGCATGCCCTCCTTCGCCAGCAGCTCGAGCATCTTGACCAGCGCGGCACCGGCGTCGAAGGCCGGCAGGAAGCCCGGGAGGATGAAGCCGCCGTCGTCGCTGGCGGCGAAGCCGACGCCCGCCTCGCTCGCCGCCGCCATGAGCGCGGCCGTGGAGGTCTTCGTGGACTGCACCTTGACGCCGCGCCGGTTGGCGAGCTGCTCGGCGACCCGGCTGGTGTTGACCGGCAAGGCGATGCGGTCGCCGAGGAGGTGGCCCGAGACGAGCGAGACGAAGGCCAAGCGGGCCTCGCTGTCGGTGAGCACGTCGCCTCCGTCGTCGATGAGCGTGAGGTGCTCACCGTCGGGATCGATCACCGCGCCGAGGTGGGCGCCTGAAGCCCGCACGAGCGTCCCCACCCGCGCCGCGTGCTCGTCACGGTCGAAGCCGATGATGCCGGTGGTCGAGGCGTAGGGGTTCACGCCGAGCACGTCGGCGCCCAGCTTGCTGAGGACGTTCGGCATCACGAACGAGGTCGAGCCGAAGCCGTAGTCGACCACCAGCTTGAAGTGCGCGGCCCGGACCGCGGCGAGGTCGACGGTGTCGCCGAGCGCGGCGGTGTACTGCTCGAGGGCGCGGGGCGGGAACCCGATGTCGCCGATCTCGGACGCCAGCACCCGCCGGAAGTCCTCGCGGTTGAACAGCCGCTCGATCTTGCGCTGCGCGTCCTCGGTGACGTCGATGCCGTCGCCGTCGAAGAAGCGCATGACCACCGACTGCGAGTCGCCGGCGACGAGCCGGATCGTGATGCCGGCCACGGCCATGGGCTGGTGCGTGAGGAAGCGCGTGACCGGGACCGAGGCCACCTCGAGGTCGAGGACGTTGACGCCCGAGGCGTTGAGCCCGGCCATGAACGCCCGCTTGAGCATGCGCGAGGCTCGGCTCGAGTCGCGGGACGTGATGACCGTGGCGTTCTTCTTGAGCGTGGTGGCCCACGCCATGGCCACCCGGGCCGCCAGCTCCGGGGTGATGTCGACGTTGGCCAGGCCGGCGACCCCGGTGCGACCGAAGAGGCTGCGCGCCCCCTTCGACTCCCAGATGATCGAGGAGTTGATGATCGCGCCCCGCTCGACGGTCTTGAACGGGTAGATCTTCACGCCGGCGCTGATCTGGGCGCCCTCGCCGATGAAGCACTCGTCGCCGAGGACGACGCCGTCGTCGAGCCGGGCGCCCTTGCGGAGGTCGCTGGCTCGGCCGATCACCGCTCCCCGCACGCGCACGCCCTCGCCGATGTAGGCGTTCTCGTGGATGACGGTGCGGTTGATGTCGGCCTCGCCGCGCACCCGGACGTTGTTGCCGAGGACCGTGTAGTCGCCGATCTGGGCGCCGGCCTCGATCCGGCAGTTCTCCCCGATCACCGCGGCGCCGTGGATCACGGCCTCGGGATGCACCTCGGCGCCCTCCCCCAGCCAGACGCCCTGGTTGAGCTCGAAGCCGGGCACGGTGACGCGCACCTTGCCGTCCATGACGTCCTTGTGGGCCGACACGTAGGCCTCGAGCGTGCCGACGTCCTCCCAATAGCCCTCGGCGACGGCGCCGAACAGCGGGCGGCCGTCGGCCAACAGCTTGGGGAACACGTCGCTGGAGAAGTCGACCGGCCGGTCGGGATCGATGTAGTCGAAGATCTCGGGCTCGAGCACGAAGATGCCGGTGTTGATGGTGTCGCTGAACACCTGGCCCCAGGTGGGCTTCTCGAGGAACCGCTCGATCGACCCGTCGGCGCGGGTGATCACGATGCCGAACTCGAGCGGGTTGTCGACCGCGACCAGCCCGATCGTGGCGAGCGCCTTCTTCTCCTCGTGCTGGTCGACGATCTTGGTGAGGTCGATGTCGGTGAGCACGTCGCCGGAGATCACCAGGAAGCGCTCGTCGAGCTCGGCCATGGCGTTGCGCACCGACCCGGCCGTGCCAAGGGGCTGGTCCTCGGTGGCGTAGACCATGCGCACGCCGAACTCGGAGCCGTCGCCGAAGTACGTGCGGATCTGGTTGGCCAGGAACGCGACCGTGACCACCACCTCGTCGATGCCGTGGCCGCGCAGCAGCTCGATGATGTGCTCCATCATCGGCCGGTTGGCCAAGGGCAGCATCGGCTTGGGGCAGTTGGAGGTGAGGGGCCGGAGTCGAGTGCCCTCGCCTCCAGCCATGATGACGGCCTTCATGGCGTCGAACCTATCCCCCGGCGCGGCTGGGCGGCCTGCGGAGCCGTGGCGGGGGGGCCGCCGGGGACCGTCCGCGATCAGGCGGGCGGGACGAGACGTTGGGCCCGACCCTCCCGCAGCGCCCGCAGGCCGGCCGGGACGTACAGCGCCGCCGCGACGTAGCCGAACACGAGGCCAGGGAGGCCGGCGACCCAGGCCAGGTTGCCGGCCAGCGGTGCCCAGCCCATGGTCGAGTGCGAGGCCAGGAACAGCGGGAAGGCGACCATCAGCCCGAACGTGCCGGCTTTGCCCCACCAGTTCACATCGATGCGCCGGGCTCCGGCGGCGGCCAGCCCCAGCGTGGCCGCGGCCACGAACACCTCGCGGGCGAGCACGGCGATCGCGAACCAGACGGGCACGGCGTGGTCGGCCAGGATCCCGCCGACGCCCACGAAGAACAGGAGCCGGTCGGCCACCGGGTCGAGGACCTTGCCGAGGCTCGAGACCTGGTTCCAGCGGCGCGCGATGTAGCCGTCGATCCAGTCGGTGGTGCCCAGCACCGCGAGCAGGCTGGCCGCCGCGGCACGGTTGTCGCGCCCGAACAGCAGCCACAGGAACACCGGCAGGCACCCCAGCCGCACCAGGCTGATGAGGTTGGGGATCGTGAGGACGCGGTCCTCCCCGGCGACCGCGACGGGCTGGTCGGCGGGTGCAGCGTGGGTCACGGTCACGGAGCCTAAGACCCGCCCTGCACCCGGTCGCTCACCCGGTCCACCGACGGCCGGGCCTCCCGCGCCGGGCCCTCCTACGATCGCCGCCATGGCCACCCTCTTCACCCGCATCATCGCCGGCGAGCTTCCCGGGCGGTTCGTGTGGCGCGACGACCGCGCCGTCGCCTTCCTGACCATCGCCCCGATCTCGCCTGGGCACGCGCTGGTCGTCCCCCTCGAGGAGGTCGACCACTGGGTCGACCTCGACCCGGACCTCGCCGCCCACCTCATGATCGTCGCCCAGCAGGTCGGTCGGGCGCAGATGGCGGCGTTCGCTCCGAACCGCATCGGGCTGATCGTGGCCGGGCTCGAGGTGCCCCACGCCCACGTGCACGTCATCCCGATCGACTCCGAGGCCGAGCTGGACTTCGGCCGTGCCGACCCGGCGGCGTCCGAGGCCTCGTTGGACGATGCCGCCGACCGCATCCGCGCCGCCCTGCGCGCCGCCGGCCGCAGCGAGGTGGCCGAGTAGGCGCCGGGGCCGCTGCCGGGTTCGCCCACGACCGGCCCCTCAGCGCTCGAGCACGTAGATCCCGGCGTCGCGCCAGGCGACGGCGAAGCCCAGGCGGCCCAGGCGGCCGAGCGCACGGCGGCGCTCGTCGGCCGGCCAGCGAAGGTCGCCGGTGGCGGTCACGCCCGTGGTGTCGAGCACGATGCCGCGCACCTCGGCCGGGATGGGGCCGATGTCGATGGGCGTGAGCGGCAGCTCCACGACACGAGCGCGCTGGGCCACGAGGGCCACGACCTCCGGCGAAGCCGCAACCGCCAGGCGCGGGTCGAACAGGCCCGCGCCGTGCTTGCGGGCCAGGCCGACCGCGCCGACGCTCCCCCAGCGCCATGGGGTCCGGTAGGGCGAGCTGGGGGCCTCGACCAGGAACAGCAGGGCGGCCCCGCACACGAGGGCGGTGAGCACGCGGCGGTCGACGTTGATGCGGGTCACGCTCCGGCGACCGATGCGCGCGAGAGCGAAGACCGTGGCGATGAAGACGAACGCCATCCCAGGCGCGATCGTCGACGCGAGCGGGATCAGGTCGACCGGAGCGCCCGCCGTCGAGCGCTGGACGGCGGCGCCCGCGAGCACGGCGAGCGCGAGGCACGGGAGCGCGGGCGCGAGCTCGCGGGGCGACACGAGCGGCAGGAACAGCAGCGGCGCGAGCACGACGACCAGGAACAGGACCGCGGGCTCGGAGAAGAGGTCGTGCAGCTCGCTCACGGGGTGGGTCACGAGCCGCGGGACGACGGCCAGCGGCGTGGCGATGCGCGCCACGAACTGGGCCACCGGCGTGAGGTTGCCGCTCGGGAGGTGCGGCCGAAGAAGGGCCAGCGCGGCGCCTGACCAGGCCAGCCCGGCGACCGCCGTCAGCACGCCGGCGCGCCGCCGACCCTCACGTACGAGCAGGAGGCCGAGCGCGGCCACGGTGATGCCGAGGTCGGCCCGGCACAGCAGCACGAGGACGACCAGGGGCATGAAGATCACCCACTGACCCCGCCGCGACGCCCGGTAGGCGGCCAGCAGGGCCGGCAACGCGATCACCTCCGGGTGGAACGCGGTCAGGTCGGTGCGGTGCAGCGTCGGTGCGAGCGCGTAGGCCGTGAGCACGGCGAACGCGGCGCCGGCCCGCAGGTCGGCGTCGCGCCGGGCCAGGCGCCACAACGGCACGACGCCGATCGCCAGCGCGCCGGCCTGCACCGCGGCGAAGACCGCCGTCGGCGACACGAAGCGGGCGAGGTACAGGATCGGCTCGGCCACGAGGGCACCCGAGCCCCACGCCGGGTCGACGCCGCCGACCGGCCGACCGACGCCAGCGTGCTGACGCCGCCAGGCCGCCTGCAGCCAGGCCGCCATGCCGCTGCCGCCCTCCTGCGACCGGATGACCGCCAGCTCGAGCAGGAGGAAGACGACGAACAGGCCAGCCGCAGCGGCCCAGGGCACGACCCGATCGGCGAGGTCACCGTCGAGGTGACCCTGGACGCGCAAGGCGAACCGTCCATAGCGGCGCCGCAGGCTGGGCCGCTTGGCCGAGCCGGTCACGGCCCGCGAGGTCGGCGTCGTCACATCAGGCTGCCCTGGCCATCGGCAGGTGGTGGCGCCGCGGGATCGACCGGTGCGATGAGGTGCGGATCGTCGTTGCGCACGTTGTTCACGTCGGTGCTGACCGGGTGCGCGACCAAGAGGTCGGGCGGGGCCGGCACCAGGAGTCGGCCGAGCGCGTCGAGGTCGTCGACCTCAGGATCGAGCCATTGGTCCCAGGCCGACGGCGGCAACAGCACGGGCATGCGGTCGTGGATCGGGGCCAGGAGCTCGTTGGGGGTGGTCGTGAGGATCGTGCAGGAGCGCAGCCGCTCGTCGTCCGATCGGTCAGCACCACGCCAGGTCTCCCAGAGCCCGGCCAGGGCGAGCGGCTCGCCGTCGGCGCGGTGGACATAGAACGGCTGGCGCTGCTTGCGGGTCGGGTCGCGCTTCCACTCGTAGAAGCCGTCGGCCGGGATGATGCAGCGACGCCGGCGGAACGCGTGCTTGTAGGCGCCTTTCTCGGCGAGCGTCTCGGCGCGGGCGTTGATCATCTTGTTGCCCACGGAGGGGTCCTTGGCCCAGTACGGCACGAGCCCCCAATGGAGCGCATCGACCCGACGAACACCGCCGTCCTCGAGCACTGCGTAGACGTCGGTGGTCGGCGCGACGTTGTAGCGAGGCTCGAGGACCTGTTCGGTGACCTCCGTCGCGTCGAAGTAGCGGGCCACCTCGTCCGGCGGTGACGCAGCCACGAACCGACCACACATGGCGCCCGACGCTAGCGGCGGACGAGCGCCACGCCGCGGGCTGCCCGCGGGCAGCAGGTTCAGGTTGCGGTCAGCGCCAGGCGGCGGACGAGGGCATGGGCGCCACCAGCTGCATGAGGTCGACGACCTGCTCCATGAACAGCGGCTCCTGGGTGACGAAGGCGACGCCGTAGTAGAGGTGCTTCGGTGAGTTCGTGGGGCGGATGCGCATCAGCTGCACCAATCCCCAGCGGCCGCCGAGCTCGACCTCCACGCGCAGGTTCATGGCGAAGCCGTTGTCTGCCGGCCCGACGAAGCCCGCGCCGCTCACCGAGAGGTTGTCGAGGATCAGCTCGCCGCACGCGGGCCCACGCAAGCGCCCCACGACGCCCCGGGGCGCCTGGAGACCGCGCCACCGCACGGGCGCAGGTGCGACCCGGTGCCGTTCACCGATGCGTCGTTCCATGGCACACCATCCTCGCTGCCGCACCGCGCGTCAGCCGTCCTTTCCTCCCCATTTCCTCGGCTGCGCGGAGGCCGAGTTGAGGACTTTGCCGGTCGAGTCCGACCCACCGCGCCGGCCCGGCCGAGGGAATGGCTGGGTGGCCGCGGGGCGAACGGGTAGGCATCGCGGCAATGGTCCCGTCTGGAGGGACACCGATGAGCGGCGAGCGCAACCACCGCGGGAACGATCGATGAGGTTTGCCCACCGCCTTCAGGCGGTCTCCGAGGCCCGCCGGTGGCTCGGCGAGAGCCTGCACCGCAGCGCGCCCGACCTGGGCTCCACTCGGATCGAAGAGGCGCTGCTGATGGCCAGCGAGCTGGTGACGAACGTGGTCGAGCACACGAGCTCGGAACCGGAGGTCACCGTCACGCAGACGGCGGACTCCGTGCGGGTCGAGGTCAGCGACGAGGACCCGGGCACCCCGGTCGTGCAGCCGGCCAACCCCACCCGCGTCGGCGGCAACGGGCTGCGCATCGTGGACCGCTGGTCGGACACGTGGGGCGTGACCTCGCGGCCGGGCGACGGCAAAGTCGTGTGGTTCTCGGTCGCTCGGGGCGACGCCACCGACGCGACCCCCATGTCCAGATCGACGACTCCCTCCTGAACCACGGAGCGCGCAGGGCGTTCTCTCGCGCTGCGCGCTCCGTGCGGCTCAGCCGATCTCGAGGGGGGTGACCTCCTTGAAGGTGACCTTCTGCAGGTTCTTGGCGGTGCAGCCGCCCGTCTCGGGCGTGAAGGCGATCCGCACGTTGACCGGCAGGCCCTTGAACGTGTTGGACGACGACGTCGTGGTGACCTTTCCGGCGATGTCGGCCTGGGTGGGCTTGCCCGCCACCTGCTTGAACGAGACCGCGGCGGTCGAGACCTTGCCGCCACCCCACGAGATCTTGATCACGCCGGTCGTGGCCGGCACCGCGGTGTCGCTGTCGGACGCCAGCGAGTTGCAGTTGGCGGGATCCTTGATGTTGATGGTGCCTTGGAGGATGCCGTTGACGACGCCACCTCCAGAACAACCGGTCACGCCGCCGCCGGCGGTGATCGTCTGCGCGGCCTCGTGCTGGTCGGCCTGCGCCGCCGGCTTCAGCTTCCAGAGCCCGGGGCTGAACTTCGCCGAGCCACTCGTGTGGGCACAGTCGGTCCCGGTTTCCGCCACCGCAGCGCCGCTCGAAGAGGCAAATGCCACCGTCGGCAGGACGAGCATGGCTGCGAACAGCAGCCGAGCGTATCTACGCATCACTGAACTCCCCTTTGTTGTGGCCCGTGCCCCCCACCGCGCTGTGGTAACGAAGGCGCAACATGATGTCAACGGTCTGCGCCGCCGCGGCCCGAGGTTTTGCCTGATCGCGACCTGAGCGCCGTTCGCCACAGCGCGAGGGCCCTATCTAGTGATCGTCCGACCGCGGTACGCGGCGATCGCAGCTACGGCGTCGAGCCGGCCACAGGCGTCGCCGCGAGGTCGACGTCCAGTTGGGCCAGCCCCATCATGAGCTGCTGCGCGAGGAGGTCTTGCCCGGCGGGCGCCCCGGTGGTGTTCGCGGGAACCGTCGGGTGGATGCCGTCGGTGCTCCACGGGATCGGCGCCGCGTCGAGGGGGAGCAGGCGGACGTTGCGGTCGGGGTGAGCCGCGACGTAGTCGCGCACGGCTTGGTCGTGGGCGGCCGCGCCGAGACGGACGTAGTCGGGCGCCTTGGGGCCGTAGACGAAGCTGCCCACCACCACGTTGCCACCTGGTCCGTAGGCGTCCGATTGGGTCATGAGATCGAACATGGCATACATCTCTGCCGTGTCGATCGGGTCCCAAGCCTGGGTGTCGCCGGCCATCGACGGATTGAGGTGGTTCGGGCCCAGCAGCGTGAAGTATTCACGCGAGCTCGGGCAGCGGGCCTTTTGCGCTTTGACGTATTCCGTGTGGCCGAACGTGCCGTATCGGAAGCCAAGGATCGCGCTCAGGTTTGGCACCCGGACGAGGATCGGTGCGTTCTTCAGCGGGCTGCTGACGCCTAGCGCGATGGGTCCCCAGCGCCCGAGCAACGCCATGTTCATCAGACGGCTGTCGCCGATGCCGATGGCCGCGGCGCAACTGGGGTCGGGCGTCGGTGCGGGCACCGCGGCGTTCACCACCTCCGTCACCGATGGCACGGTCGTCGCGGTGAAGGAGTCGTTGCCGCTGTAGGTCGCGCCGATCACGTGCCGGCCGGGGGCGAGATCGAAGTAGGACAGGTTGGCGACGCCGCCGTTGACCGGCGCTACGGCGATCGTCGAGCCGCCGTCGGTGAACGCGACGCTCCCGTCGGTGTTCGCCGCCGACCCGATCCCCGATGCGATTCGGACGGTGAGGTAGCTGCCGTCGTGCTGCGTGCTCGGATTGGCCGACGACATCACGGTCACGATGGGCGCGGCCTTCACGATGACCTGCGTGATCGACGTCGACGAGCTCGCGAACCCGCCGGCACCCGTGAAGGTCACCGTGATGACGTGGGTTCCGACGGGGAGCAACGCGAGCTGCATGCCGTATTGGTTGAAGAACGGATCGGGCCGAGCGAGCGCGACCCCGCCCTCACTGAACGTGACCGAGCCGGTCGGGCTGCCGATCGCGGGGGCGACCGGCGCCACGATCGCCTGGATCGAGCCGCCGGCATACGCCCCAGCCGGACTGCTCGAGCTGGTCGCGGTGACCACGGTGGAGGCGACGTCGACGACCTGCGTGATCGCCGTCGATGCGCCGAGGTAGCTCCCGGTGCCCGTGAACGCCGCGGTGATCGTGTGCGAGCCGACCTTGAGCCCTCCGAGCGCGAACGCCCACCGCCCGAAGAACGACGCGTTGAGCGTCGAGAGGACCACGCCTCCCTCGCTGAAGGTCACGGTGCCGGTCGGCGTCCCTCCGCCGGGCGCCACCGCCGTGACCACGGCTTGGAGCGAGGCTCCGGACGTCGCCGCGGTGGGGTTGGCCGTGGACGTGACGGAGATCGTGGTAACCGCCGGGCGGACGACCTGCACGATCGTGGCGACCGAGGCCAGCAGGTTGCTGCCCCCCGCATACGTGGCGAGCACGGTGTGCGTCCCCGCGGGAAGCGTGGCCAGCGACAAGCTGAACTTCCCGAAGTAGAGCGTGGCCGTGCCGAGCAGTGCGCTGCCCTCGCTGAACGTGACGGACCCGACCGTGGGGATCGCCCCCGCCGCCGTCGTGACCGTCGCCGAGATGGTGGCGGACTGGCCGTAGACCGAGGGCTGTGCCGTCGAAGCCAGCTGCATCACCGTCGGGATGGGATCGACGATCACGGGGATCGAGCCCGAGGTCGGCAGCGACCCGACGTCGCCCGGATAGGTCACGTCGAGCGTGTGCGGTCCCACCGTCAACGAGCTGAGGGCGACCGACCCGGCGCCCCCGGTCAGTGCGACCGATGCGATGGCCTGTGTGCCCTCGTTGACGGTCACGGCCCCAGTCGCGCCGGCACCTGTGGAGGTCCGGGTGACGCGGGCGGTGAGGGTGATGGCCTTGCCGTAAATGCCGCGGCCGGGTGACGACGCGAGCGCGACTGCGGTCGGTGACTTGGCGACGGTGTGGGTGAGCGTGGTGCTCGACCCGGTGAAGGAGGCGTCACCGGAGTAGACGGCGGTGAGGACGTGGTCGCCGACCGCCAACACCGGCAGCACCAACGACGCCGACCCCACCACGTCCA
>JAODBM010000056.1 GCA_025463985.1 Acidimicrobiales bacterium | reverse complement strand
GCGGCACCGGTCCGCTGGCGGCGCGCTCGCCGCTCGTGGCGCCCGCGCCATCCGCGGGGGTCGCCGCCGCCGGCTCGGGCATGACGCTGCTGAGCCACCGCCGCAGCGTCGGCTCGGGCGCGGCCCCGACCTGGCGGGCGAGCTCGTCTGCGCCGCGCACCAACGCCAGCGTCGGGATGCTCTGCACCCCGAAGCGGCCCGCGACCCGCGGTGACTCGTCGACGTTGACCTTCACGAGCTTCAGCTGGCCGGCGCGGTCCTGGGCCAGCCGCTCGACCGCCGGGGTCACCATCCGGCAGGGTCCGCACCACGGCGCCCAGAAGTCGATCAGCACCGGGATCGACGCGTCGTCCACGACCGCGCCGAAGTCGTCGTCGCCGGCCTCCGCGAGCCAGGGCAGCGCGGCGTGGCAGGCGCCGCAACGCGGAGTGCCCGAGGCCGCGGCCGGAACCCGGTTCCGGTGCCCGCAGGCCGGGCAGGCCACGACGCTCGGGCTGAGCGGACGCGGCGGCGGCCGCACGGCGTCGGCTCCGGTGCCGGTCACGCCGGCGCGCCATGCATCGGCGGGTGCGCGATGTGGTCGGCCGCTTCGGCGCGGTGCCGATCCCAGGCGTGGCCGACGTGCAGCACGCCGCGGACGAGAGCGAACCAGCCGATCAGCCAGGTGATCGCCAGGGCGCCGGCGGCCGGCGACGCCACCAGGGCGATGCCGGCGGCGATCGACAGCAGGCCGAGCAGGACCAGCGCCCACTCGTGGCGCAGCTCCTCGCGCAGGCGCACGGCGGCGACGATCTCGACCACCCCGATGGCGATGGCCCAGGCGGCGATGACCAGCAGCAGCGCCAGCGCGGTGATGCCCGGCCACGCGAACGTCACGACCGCGGCGAGCACGCCGAGCGTGCCGCGCAGGATCAGCCACCCGCGGTGGCCGCGGGCCTCGGGATCGTCGGTGATCGCGGCGCCGAGCGTGATGGCTCCGTCGACCAACGCGTACGCGCCGAACAGCAGGACGAGCACGAGGAGCGTGATGCCGGGCCACAGCAGCGCGGCGACGCCGAACGCGAGCGCGGCGATGCCCTTCACGACGTGGCTTCTCCAGTCCCCCGCAACGATGTCGATCATCGGTTCAACCTCCGGTTGTGGTCGGTGCGTGCTGGTCGGTGGTGCCGGCCGGCGCGGCGTCCTGGATGTCGGCTGGCGGCCTGAGCTCGACGACCAGCTCGAGGCCGGCGAGGTCGATCCGGATGGCCGAGCCGTCGACGACGTCGCCCGACAGCAGCGCGCGACCGATGCGCGTCTCGACCTCGTGCTCGATGAACCGCCGCAGCGGCCGGGCGCCGTAGACCGGATCGAAGCCCTGTTCGGCGATGAAGTGGCGGGCCTCGTCGGCGAGCTCGAGGGTGATGCTGCGGGCCGCGAGCCGGCCCCGCAGGTCGTCGAACAGCAGCTCGACGATCTGCTCGATCTCCGGCAGCGTGAGCGGCTTGAACAGCACGATGTCGTCGACCCGGTTGAGGAACTCGGGCTTGAACCGGAGGCGCAGCTCGCCCATCACCGCGTCGTGCGCGTCGCTGCGGATGTGGCCGTCGGCGGTGATGCCCTCCAGCAGGTAGTTCGACCCGATGTTCGACGTCATGATCACGACGGTGTTCTGGAAGTTGACCGTGCGTCCCTGCGCGTCGGTGAGGCGCCCGTCGTCGAGCACCTGCAGCAGCGTGTTGAAGACGTCGGGATGCGCCTTCTCGATCTCGTCGAACAGCACGACGGCGTACGGCTTGCGCCGCACCGCTTCGGTGAGCTGGCCGCCCTCCTCGTAGCCGACGTAGCCCGGGGGCGCACCGACCAGGCGGCTCACCGTGTGCCGCTCCTGGTACTCGCTCATGTCGATGCGGATCATGTTCTCCTCGGTGTCGAAGAGCGCGGCGGCCAGCGTCTTGGCCAGCTCCGTCTTGCCCACGCCGGTCGGTCCGAGGAACACGAACGAGCCGATCGGCCGGCGCGGGTCCTTGATGCCCGAGCGCGATCGGATGATGGCGTCGGCCACCACCTGCACCGCCTCGTCCTGGCCGATCACCCGCTCGTGCAGGACCTCGTCGAGGCGCAGCAGCTTCTCGCGCTCGCTCTCGGTCAGCCGGCTCACCGGGATGCCGGTCCAGCGCGACACGATCGACGCGATCTCCTCTTCCGTGACCACCTCGCGCAGCAGCCGTTGGCCTCCCTGCTTGGCCGCGAGCCGGGCCTCCTCGGCCTCGAGGCGTCGCTCCAGCTCGGGCAGCTTGCCGTGGCGCAGCAGCGCGGCCTGGTCGAGGTCATAGGAGCGCTCGGCCCGCTCGGCGGCCTGGCGCACCTGCTCGATCTCCTTGCGCAGGTCTTGCACCTTGCGCAGCGCGTGGCGCTCGGCTTCCCACTGGGCCCGCATGGCGTCGGCCTCGGCCCGCAGGTCGGCCAGCTCCCGGCGCAGCTCCTCGAGCCGCCGCTTGCTGGCCTTGTCGCCTTCCTTGGCCAGCGCCGCCTCCTCGATCTCGAGGCGGGTCACGCGCCGCGTGAGCTCGTCGAGCTCGGCGGGCATCGAGTCGATCTCGGTGCGCAGCATGGCGCAGGCCTCGTCGACCAGGTCGATGGCCTTGTCGGGCAGGAACCGGTCGGTGATGTAGCGGTGGCTCAGCACAGCCGCGGCCACGAGCGCCCCGTCCTGGATGCCGACGCCGTGGAACACCTCCAGGCGCTCGCGCAGCCCACGCAGGATCGAGATCGTGTCCTCGACCGACGGCTCGTCCACCTGGACCGGCTGGAACCGCCGCTCCAGCGCGGAGTCCTTCTCGATGCGCTTGCGGTACTCGACCAGCGTGGTCGCGCCGATCAAGTGCAGCTCGCCGCGCGCCAGCATCGGCTTGAGCATGTTGCCGGCGTCCATCGCCCCCTCGGTGGCGCCGGCGCCGACGACCGTGTGGATCTCGTCGACGAACAGCAGGATGCGGCCCTCGGCCACCTTCACCTCGGTCAGCACGGCCTTGAGGCGCTCCTCGAACTCGCCGCGGTACTTCGCGCCGGCGACAAGCGAGCCCATGTCGAGGGCGAAGACGGTCTTGTCGCGCAGGCCCTCGGGCACGTCGCCGGTCATGATCCGCTGCGCCAGCCCCTCGACGATCGCGGTCTTGCCCACGCCGGGATCGCCGATCAGGCACGGGTTGTTCTTCGTCTTGCGCGACAGGATCTGCATCGTGCGGCGGATCTCGGCGTCACGGCCGATCACCGGGTCGAGCTTCCCGGCCCGCGCATCGGCGACCAGGTCGCGGCCGTACTTCTCGAGCGCCTCGTAGGCGACCTCGGGGATGGCCGACGTCACCCGCTGGTTGCCGCGTATCGCCGTCAGCGCCTGCAGGAACCGGTCGCGGGTCAAGCCCTGCTCGTGCAGCAGGCGGCCGGCCACGGTCTCGGTCCCCTCGTCCAGCAGGGCGATGACCAGGTGCTCGACCGAGACGTAGTCGTCCTTGAGGCGCTTGGCCTCCTGCTCGGCGCGGTCGAGCAGGCGCGACAGCCGCTGCGTGACGAACACCTGCCCGGGCGAGGCGCCGGGGCCGGTGACGCGGGGCCGCCGGGCCAGCTCGTCCTCGAGCTTCTTGTGCAGGAGCTCCGCATCGGCCCCCGCTTGGTTGAGCAGGCGGGGCACGAGCCCCTCGGGCTGGTCGAGCAGCGCGAGCAGGAGGTGTTCGCCGTCGACCTCGGTGTGGCCGAAGCGGATGGCCTTCGTCTGCGCCTCCTGCAGGGCCTCCTGGGAGCGCTGGGTCAGCCGGTCTGCATCCATGGTCCACCTCCGGTCACGTCGGGCGTCGTGCGCGGCGAGGCGCGCTGGGGTGCTCCGGCCGGCCCGCGGGCCTCGAGCTCTTGGATGCGATCGAGCAGGTCCATCACCAGTCGCAGCGCGGCGTAGTTGAGGGCGAGGCCGGAACGCAGGCGCTGCAGTCGGGCTGCGGCGGCGAGCTGGGCCGGGGGAAACCACAGCTCACCTGCCGCAGCGCCGATCGGGTCGAGGACGCCGAGCGTGACGAGGCGCCGGACGAGGTCCGGGTGCAGCCCCGATGCACGAGCGAACGCCTCGAGGTTCAGCGCGACGCCCGGCCGCGACGAGGGAGCGGGACGGCGGGCGAGCGCCGTGATCGCCGCGGTCATCGACGCGTCCGCGGGTCGAAGCTCGACACGCGAGCCAGCTCCTCGAAGAGCCGCCGCTCGTCGTCGGTCAACGTCGGCGGCACCATGATCCGCACCTCGGCGTAGAGGTCGCCGGGCGTACCCCGGGGGTTCGGCATGCCGCGGCCCCGCAGGCGCAGCCGTCGGCCGCTCGACGTGCCGGGCGGCACCTGCACCTTGGCCTCACCGCCGGGCGTGTCGATGGCGACGGTCGTGCCGAGAGCCGCCTCCCAGGGCGCGAGCGGCAGCACCACGTGGAGGTCGCGTCCCTCCACGCGGTAACGGGGATCAGGAGCGATGCGCACCACGAGGTAGAGGTCGCCGGGCGCGGCGCCGGCCGCACCGGCGGCGCCCTGGCCGGCCAGGCGGATGCGCTGGCCGTCGGTCACGCCCGGCGGGATCGTCACGTCGTAGCTGCGGCCGTCGAGCGTGACCGTGCGCCGGCCACCGCGGTACGCCTCCTCGACCGTGAGGGTGAGCTCGGCCTCCTGGTCGGCGCCGGGCACCGGCCCCCACCCGCCGCGCCGGCCCGCGCCGCCGAAGCCCCCTTCACCGCGGCCGGGGCCGCGGCCGCGGCCGAACAGGTCGCCAAACAGGTCC
>JAODBM010000043.1 GCA_025463985.1 Acidimicrobiales bacterium | reverse complement strand
CGCGGAGGATCGATGCGCGCCGCCGCCTGCGCCCAGCGGCGGCTCTGGCCCGGGGCGTCGCGGCCCAGGCGCCCGTGAAGAACCTGGAGGTGGTGGGCCGTGCCCTCGGCCACCGCGGTCCACGCTGCGGTGGCGCCGGGCCCCCGGTGCAGGGCCAAGAGGCGGGCGGGGCCCATGCCGGGCAGCGTGGCCAGCGCGATGAGGGCAGCAAACATGGCGTCGTCGGCGTCGCCGGCCCGCGGCGGGGCCTCGGGCGGCATGAGCGCGTTCATCGCCGCGTCACGCCGCCAGGAGCCGGGCCGGCGACAGGTCGGCCCGGAGTGCGAGGGCGGTGCCGACCTGGGCAGCGGTGAGCGGACCGTCGTGACCTTCGAGATCGGCGATGGTGAGCGAGACCCGCCGCACCGCGGCCAGGCCGCGTGCGCTCAGCGTGCCCCTGGTCAAGACCGTGTGGAGCAGGCCGGTGGCGTCGTGCGTGAGCGGCGCGTGCGCCTCGAGGAGCTCGGGTGGCAGCACCCCGTTGCACCGGACGCCGCGGCTGGCCGCTCGCTCACGCGCCGCCGCGACCCGCCGGGCGACCGCCGCGGTGCACTCGCCGGTCGGACCCCCCAACAGGTCGCTGACCTCGGGGCGCAGGACGTCGACGCGCAGGTCGAAGCGATCGAGGAGCGGGCCGGAGAGCCGGCGCCGGTAGCGCGCTCGGGCCTGCTCGGTGCACTGGCACGCACCGGGGCGACCCGCCTCGCCGCACGAGCATGGGTTCATGGCCGCCACCAGCAGGACCCGGGCGGGGAACGACACCGTGAACCGGGCCCGGCTCACGCGCATCACGCCCTCTTCCAGCGGTTGCCGGAGAGCGTCGAGCACGGTGGGGGCGAACTCCGCCATCTCGTCCATGAACAGGACGCCCCCGCTCGCGAGGCTGATCTCGCCCGGGCGCATCGTGCCGGTGCCGCCCCCGACCAGCGAGACCAGGCTGGCCGAGTGGTGCGGCGCGCGGAACGGGGGCCGCCGCATCAGGCCACCGGCGGGCAGCGCGACCCCGGCGGCCGACTGGACCCGGGTGGCCTGCATCGCCTCGGAGTGGTCGAGGTCGGGCAGCAGGCCGGGCAGGCGGCGGGCCAGCATGGTCTTGCCCGCGCCGGGCGGGCCGACCAGCAGGAGGTGGTGGCCACCGGCGGCGGCCAGCTCGACCGCACGGCGGGCGACGGCCTGACCCCGGACATCGGACAGGTCGGGCGGAGGCGGCGGATCGGGCGCCGGAGGTGGGAGCGCGTGGTCGGGCCACGGAGCGTCGCCCCGCAGCGCGTCGACCACCTCACGCAGGCTGGCCACGGGGCGCACCGTGTGTCGGCCGACCAGCTGCGCTTCGCGGGCCGAGCCGACGGGCACCACCGCCACGTCGCCGACGAGCGCCCCGACCAGTGACACCGCACCGGCCACCGACCGCACCGACCCGTCGAGCCCGAGCTCGCCGAGGAACCCCTGGCCTTCGAGCGACGCCTCGACCTGGCCCGACGCGACGACCACGCCGACGGCGATCGCGAGGTCGAGGCCGCTGCCACCCTTGCGTGTGCCCGACGGCGCGAGGTTGACCGTGATCCGCTGGTGCGGCCAGGTGAGCCGGCTCGAGAGGAGGGCGGACCGGACCCGGTCGCGGGCTTCGCGACACGAGGCATCGGGCAGGCCGACCACCGTGAAGCCGGGCAGCCCGTTGGAGACGTGGACCTCGACGGTGATCGGGCGTCCGTCGATGCCCATGATGGTGGCGGTGGACACGTTGGCGAGCACGGGATACCTCCCCTGCCCCGCGGTGGGGGCTGGACCTGCGGTTGGGGAGGCCGTGGCGCCGGCCGGCGAGCGTGGGCCTCACGCTACCCAGGCGCGGTGACAGCGAAGCCGCCGGCGGCGGCGCTCAGCGGCGCCCCGGCGGGCGGGTCAGCGCCCCTCGAACTGCGGTTCACGCTTGCCGGCGAAGGCACTGAACGCCTCGAGGACATCGCGGGACGCCAGCGTGACGGACTGCGCGACCCCTTCGGCCTCGAGCGCCTGAGCCAGTGAGCTCGACATGCCCTCGTGCAGCAGCTGCTTGCTCAGCCCGAGGGCGATCGGGGGGCCGGCGGCCAGTCGCGTGGCCCAGTCGTCGACGACCGCGTCGAGCTGGTCGGGCTCGACCACGCGGTTCAGCAGCCCGATCCGGTGGGCTTCGGTCGCGTCGAGGATTTCGGCCAGCAGCACGAGCTCCTTCGCCCGGTGCAGGCCGATGAGCCGGGGCAGCAGCCAGGACCCGCCGAAGTCCACGGCCAACCCCCGCCGGGCGAAGATCTCGCTGAAGCGGGAACGGGTGGTGGCCACCGTGAGGTCGCACGCCAGGGCGAGGTTCATCCCGGCACCCACGGCCACGCCGTCGATCCGGGCGATGGTCGGCTTGGGCAGCTGGTGCAGCGCGAGGCAGGTGCGGGCCACGCGGCGCATCTCGTCCACCGCGTGGTCGGTCTCGACGCTGGTCACGATGTCGGCGCCCGAGCAGAAGTCCGAGCCGGCCCCCGTGAGCACCAAGACCCGGTCGCTGGGCGTGTCCGCGACCTCGTCGAAGACCTGGCGCAGCTCGCGCCACATCTGGGGCGTCGCGGCGTTCTTGCGCTCGGGCCGGTCGAGCGTGAGCCGCACGACGCCGCCGGCCCGGGTGACCCGCACCGTCTCGTAGGAGCCGTCCAGGGTGTGCGGTTCGTTCATCGGGCGCACGATACTGACGCCCATGGGCTTCAACCCGCACCGCACTTACCGGCGCACGCCGGCCGACTACGCGATGGTCGCCGGCGCCGTGCTCGCGTGCCTGGCGCTGCTGGCGTGGGCCTTCCTGGGGTGAGAGCGTGGAGCACGACGACGTCAGCGTGCAGCGCGTCCAGCCGTACCAGGCCGTGAAGACCTACCTCTGCCCCGGCTGCAACCAGGACATCGCCCCGGGCACCGGCCACCTCGTGGCCGTCCCCGTCGCGGCTCCCGACGAACGGCGCCACTGGCACCACGGCTGCTGGGCCGCACGGGCGCAGCGGCGTCCGGGGCGCCTGCGTTGAACGCCTGACCGGTGGGTTCGCTCGGGCCGGCGGGCAGTGGTTCCGGTCAGAACGCCCCCTCGATGACCTCGAGGCGGCCGCCGAGGATGGCGGCGACGTCGAAGCGCACCTCCTGCGGGGCGAAGGGCGCCTCCTGCAACCAGGTCGCGGCCAACGCCCGCAGCCGGCGCTGCTTGGCGGGGGTGACGGCCTCGGCCGGCACGCCGTAGATCGCGGTGGTGCGGGTCTTGACCTCGCACACCACGACGCGCCGGCCGCGGGCCAGGACCAGGTCGATCTCGCCCGCCCGGCAGCGCCAGTTGCGCGCCAGCACCTCGTAGCCGCGCGCCTCGTACCAGGCCGCGGCCTGTGCCTCGCCGCTCGCCCCCAGGCGTCGGCGAGCGTCGGTCATCACATGCCGAGGTCGCCGCGCGGGAGCTCTTCGATGTTCACGTCTTTGAACGTGACGATGCGTACCGATGACACGAAGCGGGTCTTCGTCTGGCGGTACATGTCCCAGACCCAGGCGTCTTTGAGCTCGAGCTCGACGTAGGTGCGGCCGGGGCCGGCGTGCACCGTGCGCTCGACCGAGTTGGCGAGGTAGAAGCGCCGCTCGGTCTCCACGACGTAGTGGAACGTGGGTGAGACGTCCCGGTACTCCTTGAAGAGTTGGTGCTCGATCTCGGCCTCGTAGCGCCCGAGGTCGTCGGTGCTCACGGGTCTGCTCGATCGGGGCCAGACATCTTGGGCGTCAATCTACGGCGCGGTCGGCGACGGGGGCGCCGTCAGGTGAACCGCTTCTCCTTGACCTTGGCGGCCTTCCCGATGCGGTCGCGCAGATAGTAGAGCTTGGCCCGCCGCACGTCGCCGAGCGACACCACCTCGATCTTGTCGATGATCGGCGAGTGCACGGGGAACGTGCGCTCGACGCCGACGCCGTAGGAGAGCTTGCGGACGGTGAACGTCTCGTGGATGCCACCGTTCTGCCGGCGGATGACCACACCCTGGAACACCTGGATGCGCTGCTTGTTGCCCTCCACGACGCGGACGTGGACCTTCAGCGTGTCGCCCGGACCGAAGTCGGGCACGTCGTCACGAAGGCTGGCCTGATCGACGAAGTCCGTGCGTTTCATGGGGGCGCATCCCTGTGCGTAGGCGAAGATCGGTCCGCGGCGGCGTGCGGACAGCGACTGGCGAGGCTAGACGAAGGGGGCTGGCGCCGACCAACTCACGTCGACCCCGCGTCGGGTGGGAACTCGGTCAGCAGGACCCGATCCGCGTCGTCGAGACCGCCCCGCGCCTCGATCAGGTCCGGGCGGCGGTCGAGCGTGCGCTGGAGGGCACGGGCCCGGCGCCAGCGGGCGATGCGGGCGTGATCGCCCGAGCGCAGCACCTCCGGGACCGTCCAGCCCCGCAGCTCGGCCGGCCGGGTGTAGTGGGGGTACTCGAGCAGCCCGTCGGCGAAGGACTCGTCGGCCGCGGAGGCGTCGTTGCCCATGACGCCGGGCACGAGCCGTCCCACGGCCTCGAGCACGACCATGGCCGCCACCTCGCCGCCGGCGAGCACGTAGTCGCCGACCGACAGCTCGTCGTCGACCAGGTGGTCCCGGACCCGGGCGTCGACGCCCTCGTAGCGCCCGCACAGCAGGCTGAAGCCGCCGGACCCGGCGAGCTCATGGGCCAGCGGCTGATCGAAGCGCCGGCCGCCGGGACCGAGGAGGAACAGCGGCCGTGGCGGGTCGACCGCCTCCACCGTGGCGAAGATCGGCTCGGGCATGAGCACCATGCCGGCACCGCCGCCGAAGGGCGAGTCGTCGACCGAGCGGTGGGGATCGGTGGTGACCGAGCGCAGGTCGTGGGTGCGCACGTCGAGCAGCCCGCGCTCGCGGGCCTTCCCGAGCAGGCTCTGCGCGGCGAACCCGTCGACCATCGCCGGGAAGATCGTGAAGACGTCGATCCGCATGGGACCAGGCTCGCTCAGTCGCCGAGGTCGCGGAGCCCGGCCGGCGGGTCGATGACGAGCCGCTCGGGCATGCCGGAGTCGTCGACGATGAAGACGATCGGCACGAGCGTGCCGTCATCGAGCTCGAGCAGGTCGCTTGCCGGGTTCGAGAGCACGCCCGCCACGTGCCCCCACGAGTCGCCGTCGGCCGCGATCACCTCGGCCCCGACGACCTGGTGCACCCACAGGGCCTCGGGGTCCTCGATCGGCTCGGCCCGCAGGGTCTGGCCGTGCAGGGCCTCGGCCGCCTCACGTCCCGCTACGCCCTCGAACGTGACGATCCAGCGGTGGTGGTGGGGGCGCGACGCCTGGACGACGAGCGGGCCCTGATCCGCGTAGAGCACCGCGCCCACCGCGACTCGTTCGGTGCGGTCGGTCGACAGCGCCACGATCACGTCGCCGCGCACCCCGTGCGGACGATCGATGCGGCCCACCTCGAGGAGTGACACCGGACGGCCCGTCGTCCTCACCCGGCCGGAACCATGGAGCGACCGCCGGCGGCGGCCGTCGCGATTCGCGCCGAAGGGGCGTCAGTCAAGGAACTCGATGTCGACCGACACGTCGTCCTTGACGGCGGCGGCCCGGGTGACGGTGCGGATGCCCTGCGCGACCCGGCCGCGCTTGCCGATGACGCGCCCCATGTCGCCGTCGCCGACCCGCACGTCGAGGCTCGGGCCGCGCCGGCCCTCGCTGACGGTGATGTCGACGGACTCGGGATCGTCCACGACCTGCTTGACCAGGTACTCCAGGACGGCGCGGGCGTTGGGCGCCGGGGCGCCATCGTCGTCGGCGTCGTCCGCGTCGCTCGGGTCGATCAGGTTGTGGGTGTCGACCTCGTCGAGGTCGTCGGCGTCGTCGTGGTCGCTCACGCGTCGCCACCCGCGGGCGCCGCGGCGACCGGAGTTGTGCCCTTGAACTCGTCCCACGCTCCGGAGATCTTGAGCAGGCGCTCGACGGTCTCGCTCGGCTTGGCGCCGTTGCGCAGCCACTTCAGGGCCTTCTCGTTGTCGATGATCACGCCCGAGGGCTCGAGGCGGGGCTGATAGGTGCCCACGATCTCGATGAACCGGCCGTCGCGGGGCGAGCGCGCGTCGGCTGCGACCAGGCGATAGGTCGGCTGCTTCTTCTTGCCCATCCGCATGAGGCGGAGCTTTACGGCCACGGTGTCTCTTCCTGTTCGTCGTGCTTCGTCAGCGATCTCCGGGCCGGGCTCGCGCCCAGGCCGACCCGCCATGGTGCGCCAGCTGGCGCGCTCAGTTCAAGCCCGGGAGCGTGAAGGGGGTCTTGGCCGGCGCCGACGGCAGCTCGAGCTGGGGCCCCTTCGGCGTGACCCGGCCACCCTTCTTGCCCTTCTTCGCGCCCTTCTTGGTCTTGCGCTGCAGCATCTTGCCGCCGAGGCCCTTCATCATCTTCTGGACCTCATCGAACTGCTTGAGCAGCGCGTTGACCTCGGTGGTGGTGACGCCGCTGCCGGTGGCGATGCGCAGGCGCCGCGACCCGTCGATGAGCTTCGGATTGCGACGCTCGTGGAGCGTCATCGAGTGGATGATCCCCTCGATGCGGCTGATCTCGCGGTCGTCGATCTCCTGGTTCTTGAGCTCTTTGGGCATGCCCGGGATGAGCTTGGCCAGGTTGCCGATGTTGCCCATCTTCTTGACCTGCTGCATCTGCTCGAGGAAGTCCTCCAGCGTGAACTGGCCCTCGAGCATGCGGTTGGCGGCGTCGACGGCCTGGTCCTCGTCGAAGGCTTCCTTGGCCTTGTCGATGAGGGTGAGGACGTCGCCCATGCCGAGGATGCGCCCGGCCAGCCGATCGGGGTGGAACAGGTCGAAGTCGGCGAGCTTCTCGCCGGTGGACGCGAAGGCGATGGGCCGGCCCACGACCTCCTTGACCGACAGCGCGGCACCGCCACGGGCGTCCCCGTCGAGCTTGGTGAGGATGACGCCGTCCAGCTCGAGCGTCTGGTGGAAGCTCTCGGCCACGGTGACCGCGTCCTGGCCGGTCATGGCATCGACGACCAGGAACGTGTAGCGGGGCGCGGTGACCTCGGAGATCTGCCGCACCTGCTCCATCAGCTCGGCGTCGATCGCCAGCCGGCCGGCGGTGTCGACGATGAGCACGTCCCGCCCGAGGCGGCGGGCCTCGGCCACGCTATCGCGGGCCACAGCGACCGGATCGCCCTGGCCCGACGCCACGATCGCGTCGTCCGCGGAGAACACGGGCACGTCGATCTGGCGGGCCAGCGTGCGCAGCTGCTGCACCGCCGCAGGGCGCTGGAGGTCGGCACCGACCAGCATCGGGTTGCGGCCCTGCTGCTTGAACCAGCGCGCCAGCTTCGCCGAGTTGGTGGTCTTGCCCGAGCCCTGCAGGCCGGCCATGAGGATGACCGTGGGCGGTCGATCGGCGTAGGTGATGCGGATCGTCTCGCCGCCGAGCGTGGCGATCAGCTCTTGGTGGACGATGTCGACGACCTGCTGGGCCGGGTTGAGGGCCTGGGAGATCTCGGCCCCGACGGTGCGCTCGCGGATGCGCTCGACCAAGCCGCGGACGACGCCGAAGTTGACGTCGGCCTCGAGCAGCGCGAGGCGGATCTCGCGCAGGACCTCGTCGACCTCGGCCGCGCCGAGGCGGCCTTTGCCGCGCAGGGACTTGAAGATTCCGTCGAAACGGTCGGACAGCGACTCGAACATGCGGGTGCCGATGCTACCGGACCACCCCTGCACCTCCTGCCGTGGTGGAGGGGTCGGCCCCTAGTTGGCGCAGCCGGTCGCCGGCACGGCGGTCGTCGTGGTGCTGGTGGTCGACGACCCGCTGGTGAGCGAGGTGGTCGACGTGTGGCCTCGGGGCAGTGGCGTGGCCGGCGTGACCGTGGACGGCGTGCAGCGCGTGGTCGACGGCGCCGTCGTGGAGCCGGTCGTGGCGCCGGTCGTGGACGTGGTGGCCGAGCTGCCCGTGTCGAGGAACGTCGGCCGCTCCCCCGGGCGGGTCATGAGGAACGCCCCCAGCAGCAGCAGGAGCGCAACACCGAAGGCGATCGCGCCGAACAGCACCCAACGCCGACGATCGTGCGCTTCCGCCATACCAACCTCCGATCCGCTCGAACGAGCGGACGATCCAGGGACGTCCAGCCTGCCCCAGTTCCCCACCGACCGTGGCGCAACCTCACTACGGTGGCCGGGTGCACCGACCGAGGCGAGCGTGGCATCTGCTCGGGGCCCTGCTGCTGGCCACGCCGGTGGCGGCGTGCAGTGGCAGCGGAGGCGGCACCAGCGCCACGACGAGCGCCGCGGCCCCGAAGCCGTCGCCTGCACCGGCGCCGACCACCTCCAGCCCACCGGCCCGACCGTTGCCGGCGTTGCACGCCGTACGTGGGTCGCAGCCGGCGATCGTCGATGCCCAGGGCCGCCAGGTGCTCCTGCGGGGCGTGAACGTGAACTCCCTCGGCGAGTACGCGCGGGCGAACCCGGCCTTGGCGCCCACGGTGCCGGTCACCGACGCCGACTGGGATCGCATGGCCGCCGAGGGGTTCTCGGCCGTGCGCCTGCTCGTGTCGTGGTCGCGGCTCGAGCCGACCCCGAACGTGGTGGACCCGCGGTACCTCGCGACCATCCGCCGCACGATCCGGGCCGCGGCGCAGCGCGGCATCTACTCGGTGATCGACATGCACCAGGACGCCTGGGGACCGTTCGTGGCGACGCCCGCCGGCGTGCCGTGCCCGAGCGGCAAGTCCGCGGCGATCGGCTGGGACGGTGCGCCGGCATGGGCCACGCCTACCGCTGGAACCAACAGCTGTCGTGGGGGCAGCCGTGAGGACAGCGAGCTCGTCCACACCGCGTGGGGCCGGTTCTACGCCGACACCGCGGGCGTGCAGGGCCACCTCGTGGCCGTGTGGAAGGAGGTCGTGCGGGCGCTCGGCACCGATCCTGCCGTGGCCGGCTACGACCTGCTCAACGAGCCCAACCTCGGCCACGATGCGGCCGCGTCGCTGGTCGGGCTGGCCCGCTACGACAACCGGGCCATCGCCGCCATCCGGGGCGCCGAGCGCGAGGTCGGCGTGAACGCCCGTCCCATCTTCTTCGAGTACACGGTCTCCGGCCAGGCGCTGCCGGCCGACTTCAGCAACGACCCGGGGCTGGTCTTCGCCCCCCACATCTACGGTGGTTCGATCGCGCCGCTCTCGGTCGACCAGAACTGGGACTACGCCCTCAGCCTGGCCAAGGGCTACCGCACCACCCTCTGGTCGGGCGAGTACGGCTGGTTCGACCAGGACCCGACCGCCGCCCGGCCCAAGGTGCGTCGCTACGGCCAGCGGGAGGACGCCGCCGCGGCGGGCGGCGCCTGGTGGCAGTGGCGCCAGGCCTGCGGCGACCCGCACTCGGTCGGCTCCCCCGGCGGCACCCCGGCCCGCGTCATCGTCGAGTACCAGAACGACGCGTGCCCGGGCGACCGCAACCTCGGCGTCGTGCCCGCCTGGCACGAGGTCGCGAGCCGCCCGTTCCCGCGAGCGGCACCGGGACGGATCGCGTCGCTCCTCAGCGACGGCGCGGCGCGAACGATGGAGCTCAAGGCCACGGGCGCGACGGCCGGGACCGTCGAGGTGTGGGTGCCGCGCGGGCCCCAGCCGACGGTGGGCGGGTCGGGCATCAGCGACGTCACGGCGACCGAGGTGCCGGGTGGCTGGCGGGTCACCGCGCGGCCGTGCCGCGTGGGCGGGTCCTACACGCTGCAGGTGCTGCCGGCGTTCACCAAGCAGCCGGTCGTGACCTGCTCGGGCGGATGACCCGGACGGCCAGCGAGCGCTAGCGGCGCAGGTCCACGTCGAGATCGCGCTCCTCGACCGCGACGATGACCGGTTCGGGCGGCACCGGCGGCCGGCCGGCGAGCTGGTCGGCGAGCTTGGCCCGCAGCTCGGCACCGGTCGTGGGGGCGACCAGCAGGCCGATGGCCACGCCGATCAGCAGGAACAGCGTGTTCTTGAAGCCGACGACCTTCACGAAGGTGCGCACGAGGCGGAACGGCAGGAACGGTAGGCGGAGCACGGCGACCTCCGAGGTCGGTCAGGTGGCGAACAGGGCTTCGACGAACTCATCGGGATCGAAATCGACCAGGTCGTCGGCGGTCTCCCCGAGGCCGACCAGCTTGACCGGGATGCCCAGCTGGCTCTGGATGGCGAACACGATGCCCCCCTTGGCCGACCCGTCGAGCTTGGTGAGCACGACGCCCGTGACCTCGACCGCCTCGGTGAACTGCTTGGCCTGCACGAGCCCGTTCTGGCCGGTGGTGGCGTCGAGCACGAGCAGCACCTCGGTCACGTGACCGGGCTCCTTCGACGCCACCCGCTTCACCTTGCGCAGCTCTTCCATGAGGTTGGTCTTGGTGTGGAGGCGGCCGGCGGTGTCGGCGAGCACGAGGTCGGCGCCCTTGGCCGCGGCCGATTCGATGGCGTCGAAGATGATCGAGCTGGGGTCCGCGCCCTCGGCGCCGCGCACGAGGTCGGCGCCGGCGCGCTCGGCCCACGTGGTGAGCTGCTCGGCGGCCGCGGCGCGGAACGTGTCCCCCGCGGCCATGACCACCCGCCGCCCCTCGGCGGCTTGGTGCTTGCCCACCTTGCCGACCGTGGTCGTCTTGCCGACGCCGTTCACGCCGACGAACAGCCAGACGTTGGTGCGCCCCTCGTCGAAGCGCAATGACCGGTCGGCGACCGCCAGACGCTGCTTCATCTCGTCCTTGACCGCCTCGATGAGCTGGCTGGCGCTGTCGAGCCCCTCGGCCTTGACGCGGGCTCGCAGGACCTCGACCAGCTCGGTGGTGGGACCGATGCCGACGTCCGCCCGGAGCAGGGCCTCCTCCAGCTCGTCCCACGTGCCCTCGTCGATCTTCGTGCGGCCGAGGAAGCCGGCGAACGTGCCACGCGCCTTGCTCAGTCGCTCGCGGAACGAGGGCCGGCGCGGGGCCTCGAGGACCTCAGGCTCGGCGACCGGCGCCAGCGCGTCTTCGACCTCGGCGACCAGCTCGTCGGTCGGCTCGGCCGTCGGTCCTGGTGCCGTGGCCCGGCGGAGCGTGGGGGTGGCCGGGGGTTCGAGCTCGACACCTCCCCGCCGGGCGCGGCCCACGGCGACGAACGTGACCCCCGCGACGAGCAGCACGACGAGGGCGATGAGGACGATCACGACGACCATGGCGAAGGCGAGCCTACCGAAGGCCCATCACCCACCATCCGGTCGGACGGCGTCGTTGCCGTCCGCCGGCTGGCGGAGACGTCGATGCGCTGGCCCCCGGGACGGTGGGTCAGCACATCGAGCGTGCTGGGGGGTCAGTGACCGGGGGGAGCGACGAGCTTGACCTGCGCGGTCAGCGCCTTGCCGCCGCGGGTGAACGTCACCGTGACCGTCTCGCCGGGCCCGTGGGTCCTGACCGTGGCGACCAGGTCGATCATGCCCTGGACCTGGGTTCCGTCGACGGCGGTGACGACGTCATCGGGTCGCAGACCCGACTGCTGCGCCGGCGAACCCGGCTCCACGGTGGTGATGACCGCACCCGACTGGAGGCCGGTGGGGTCGGCGCCGCGCACGCCGAGGTAGCCCGAGGTCGGGCTGATGCCGGCGACGAGCTTGTCGGCCACCGGCTTCGCGAGGTCGATCGGGATGGCGAACCCGACGCCGACGTTGCCCGACTGCGCGCTGCCCGAGGCGGTGGCGATCGAGTCGTTGATGCCGAAGATCTCGCCCTTCGCGTTGGCCAGCGCGCCGCCGGAGTTGCCCGGGTTGATCGGGGCGTCGGTCTGGATGGCGGGGATCACGCCCCCGGGCGTCTCGGAGGACCGGCCGACGGCGCTGACGATGCCGGCGGTCACGGTCTGCTGCAAGCCGAACGGGCTGCCGATGGCGACCGCGATCTGGCCGACCCGCGGCTTCACGCCGGTGGCCAGCACGGCGGCGGGCAGGTCGTGACCGGCCGACACCCGCACCACGGCGACGTCGGTCGCCGGATCGGAGCCCACGACCTTGCCCGAGAGCTTGGTGCCGTCGGCCAGGCGCACCTGCACCGACGACGCGCCGGTGACCACGTGCGAAGCCGTGAGGATCAGGCTGCCGGAGGCGTCGTTCTTGTAGATGAATCCCGAGCCGAGCCCCGCATCGGTGTTGATCTGGACGACGGATGGGCCGACGGCGTTCGCGATGGCCGCGACCGGCTCGGCCTCACGTCCGGTGAGCGGCGCGGCCTGGGTGACGGGCGTGGTCGCGGCGGGGACGGGCGCGTAGACGGTGGTCCGGCTGGTGTTGTCCACCCAACGGCCGAAGCCGTAGCCGAGGGCGGCCACGACCGCCAGGATCGTCACGGCCGCCAGCCCGAGCCAGGCACGCGCTGGACGCGACGGCGGCGCGGGCGGCGCCGGCTGCGGGCCGCCAAGGGTGGGCAGGGGCCCGCCGTGGGTCGGTTGGCCCGGCGGCTGCTGCGGCCCGTATGGCGGATACACGGGCGGACGGGGAGGGGGCGCGGAAGATCCAGGGGGCACCCACGGTCCTGAGGCCATCGGGGGGGATGTTCCTGCGCCGGTCGGCCATTGACCGGGGCGGGATTCGGTGTCCATGGGTGTCCTCCTGGATGGTCGCGAAGGACGATAGGTGCGGAACCCGAAAATGGGGCTAAGTGGGCGGGATGGTCGCGGCGGGCCCGGACGCGGCGGTTTCGGAAGCGCCAGTGCTCGCCGGTCCATCGGCCGCCGGGATCCAGATCGTGAAGATCGAGCCGCCGCCGCCCGACGCGGTGAGGTCCACCCCGCCGTGATGGTCCCGGGCGATCTGGTCGACGATGGCGAGGCCGAGGCCGCTGCGTCCTTGCTCGCGAGCTGCCGCGGAGTCGCCCCGCCAGAAGCGCTGGAACACCAGGTCTCGGTGCTCAGCAGGGATGCCGGGCCCCTCGTCCTCGACGGCCAGCCAGATCCAGCGGTCCTCTCGGCCGGCGCCGACGCGGATCCGGCTGCCTGGTGGCGCGAGCCGCACGGCGTTGGCCAGCAGGTTGGCCAGCGCCTCGCGCAACGCGTTGCGGTCGCCGAGCACCTCGAGGTGGGGCGCGGCCGAGACGTCGAGGCGCAGATCGCGCGCCGCGGCGGGAGTCGCGAACTCCTCGGTGGCCTCGGCCACGATCTCCGAGGCGTCGAACCGCGCGACCTCGTGCGCCGGCGCCCCGCGCCGCGCGTAGGCGAGGAGGTCGTCGACCAACCGGGACATGCGCGTCGAGGTCCGGTGCACCAGCTGGGCGGCGGCACGGACCTCGGCCGGGTCGGGGTCGGGGTCAGCGAGGGCGACGTCGAGGTTCGTGCGGATCACCGCCAACGGGTTGCGCAGCTCGTGCGACGCCTCTTGGATGAAGCGCCGCTGGCCCTCGAACGCCTCGTCGAGCCGGGCCAACATGGCGTCGAACGTGTCGGCCAGCTCCTTCAGCTCGTCGGGTGGCCCGCGCAGCGCGATGCGTCTCGACAGGTCGGTCGCCTGGATGTCGCGCGCGACCGCGGTGATGCGGTCGATCGGCGCCAACACCCGGCCGGCCACGAACCAGCCGACACCGAGGCTGGCGAGGAAGAGCAGGCCCACCGCGCTCAGCGAGTAGGTCCGCAGGAGCGCGAGCGCCCGCTCGTTGGTGAGCTGCTCGATCGACTTGTACTGGGCCCGTACGGCGCTCGGCGTGATCTGGATGCCGCCCGGGATCGGCTCCACCTGGTTCACCTGGTAGGTGACGTAGACCCGCTCGTTGCTGAGCCGCTGCGCCAGGAACAGGTAGATGCCGAGCACCATGAGCGCGGCGAGGCCGAAGAGGAACAGCGAGTAGAGCGCGGTGAGCCGGAAGCGGATCGAGCCGGTCCAGTCCGGCAGCCGGCCGGCCAACCGCTCGAGCCGACCGGTCGGCGGGGCCGTGGCGGTCGCGCCTCGGTGCGAGGGGTCGGCCGGGTTCGGCGAGCTCGCCGGCTCAGGCATCGCCCGCCTCGGGCCGAGTGGCGTCGACCAGCCGGTAGCCGACGCCGACCACGGTCTCGATCGGCGAGTCATCGGGGCCGGTCGCCAGCTTGCGGCGCAGCGTGCCGACCGTGACCCGGACCGTGTTGGTGAACGGGTCGGCGTGCTCGTCCCACACGTGCTCGAGGAGGTGCTCCTGGCTGAGCACCGCGCCCGGGTGGGTCATGAAGTAGCGCAGCAGGGCGAACTCCTTCGCCGTGAGGTCGAGCAGGCGGCCGCTTCGGCTGGCCTCGAAGCGCGCGGAGTCGAGCCGGAGGTCGCCCACCGTGAGGACGGCGCCGCTCCGGGCCGCGTCGCGCCGCAACAGCGTGCGGATCCGCGCGGCCAGCTCCCCGAAGTCGAACGGCTTGACCAGGAAGTCGTCGGCCCCGTCGTCCAACCCCGCGACCCGCTCGCCGACGCCGTCGCGGGCCGTCAACATCAAGACCCGCGGCGCGGCCTCGCCCGGCTCGGGCTGGTAGCGGGGGTCGGTCCGCAGGCGGCGGCAGACCTCACGGCCGTCGATGTCGGGCAGGTTGAGGTCGAGGCAGACGAGGTCGTAGGGCGTCAGTGCCAGCCGCTCCAGCGCGCCGGCGCCGTCGCTCGCGACGTCGACCGCATAGCCCTCGCGGCGCAGTCCCCGGGCCAGCGCGTCGGCCAAGTCGGCCTCGTCCTCGACCACCAGCAGCCGCATCGCGCAGACGGTATCGGTCGGACGCGAAAAGCCAGGGTAACTGCGGCCTTCGTCCGTTTTACGCAGTTCTTCACGAGCGTGTGGTGTGCTGGCGGGCGGCGCCCGCGGCAGGATGACCTGTCCGCGCACGAGGCCAAGGAGCGTTGCATGCAGGACCACGAGCCCGGACCCGCACCCTCGGCGCCGGCATCCCCCAGCGAGGCCGCGCTGCTCGAGCACACCCTGTTCGAGGTCAAGAAGGTCATCGTCGGGCAGGACCGAGCCATCGAGCGGCTCCTCGTGTGCCTGATGGCCCGCGGCCACGCACTGCTCGAGGGCGTGCCCGGCCTGGCCAAGACGCTCGCCGCCGAGACGATGGCGCGGGTCGTGGGTGGCACGTTCACCCGCATCCAGTTCACGCCCGACCTGCTGCCCGCCGACATCATGGGCACGCGGATCTACCGGAGCAGCTCCGAGCAGTTCGACGTCGAGCTCGGCCCGGTGTTCGCCAACTTCGTGCTGGCCGACGAGATCAACCGGGCACCGGCCAAGGTGCAGTCGGCGCTGCTCGAGGTGATGGCCGAGCACCAGGTGTCGATCGGTGGGCGCACGTTCCCCGTGCCCGAGCCGTTCCTCGTGCTCGCCACGCAGAACCCGATCGAGCAGGAGGGCGTCTACGCCCTGCCCGAGGCGCAGCGCGACCGGTTCCTCATGAAGATCGTGATCGACTACCCCACGCCGGGCGAGGAGGTCGAGATCGTCCAGCGCATGGGCGTCAACCCGCCCGAGCCGCGTGAGGTGCTCTCGATCGAGAAGCTGGCGTCGCTGCAGGACGCCACCGACCGCATCTACGTCGACCGCGCCGTCGTCGAGTACGCCGTGCACATCGTGCTGGCCACCCGCGAGCCGGCCCGCGCCGGGCTCCCTCAGCTCGAGCCGCTCCTGGCGTTCGGCGCCAGCCCGCGGGCCAGCCTCGGCCTCGTCGCCGCGGGCCGCGCGCTCGCCCTGCTGCGCGGCCGGGCCTACGTCCTCCCCCAGGACGTCTTCGACGTGGCCCCCGACGTCCTGCGCCATCGCCTCGTGCTCTCCTACGAAGCCCTCGCGCAGGGCGTCGACGCGGAGCAGATCCTCGCCCGCCTCCTGTCGACCGTCCCGGCGCCGCGCATCGCACCGTCGCAGGACGCGCACCTGGTCGAGTCGCCCACGCCGGCACACGTTGGCTGGTCGGCCGAGCCGCGGGCCGACTCCTACGCGTCGATGCCGCCCCAGCCCATGCACGG
>JAODBM010000032.1 GCA_025463985.1 Acidimicrobiales bacterium | reverse complement strand
GCGCGCCGGAAGCCGGCCAGCCGGGCCGGGCCCAGCCGCCGTCTGCCGGTGGGCTCGTCGGACCGCGGTGGGGGCGCACGGCACCACCGTGGCATGCCGGCTGCGCCCGGTCGCGGTCATCCCGACCCGGGCGCCTTCGCCGGGACCGGGCGGGGTTGCTTAGGGTCGGCCGCCATGCCGGCCCGCACGCTCATCCTCCTGCCGCCCTCGGAGGGCAAGGCGCTCGGCGGCCGCGGCCGGCCCTGGTCGCCGGGGACGATGCAGCTCTCCGAGCTCGACCGGGCGCGCGCCGCGGTCCTGCAGGCGCTGGGCGCCGACCATCCGGCGGTGAGCGGCCCGACGCTGCCGGCCATCGAGCGCTACACGGGCGTGCTGTACCGCGAGCTCGACGCCGCCTCGCTGCCTGCCGTGGCCCGGCGCCGACTCGCCGCTCGGGTCCTCACGATCTCGGGCCTCTGGGGGGCTGTCGCCCCGCGAGACCCGATCCCGCACTACAAGCTCAAGATGTCCGCCGCCGTCGCGCCCCTCGGTCGGCTCTCGACGTGGTGGCGGCCCCAACTCACCGGGGCGCTCGCCGAACGGGTCCGGGGTGCGGTCGTGTGGGACCTGCTCCCCATCGAGCACGCCGCGGCCTGGTCACCGGGCCAGCTGCAGCCCCGGCACCGGTACACGGTCCGCTTCGTCGATGCCGAGGGCCGCACCGTCAGCCACTGGAACAAGCTGTTGAAGGGTTCGCTCGTGCGCTGGCTGCTGACGACCGGCGTGACGGATCCGGCGGACCTGGCCGACTTCGTCCATCCCCTCGGCTACCGGTTCGACCCGTCGGCGTCGCGCCTCGGCGACGACCCCGGATCGCTCGTGTTCGCTCAGGGCTGAGCCGCCCCGCCGGGATCGGCCGCGGTCGTGTGGGCGAGGGCTTGGTCTTTGGCCCACCGGTAGTCGGCTTTGCCGGCTGGGGAGCGCACGAGCTGGTCGAGGCGGACGATCTGTTTGGGCAGCTTGTAGCGGGCGATGTGGGTGGCGGCCTGGTCGAGGAGCTGCTGGTCGGTGACGGTCGCGCCGTCGGCCAGTTGGACGAGGGCGACGACTTCGGCGCCCCATTGTTCGCTGGGTCGGCCGACCACGACGACGTCGTAGACGTCGCGGTGGTGGGCGATGGCCTGTTCGACCTCTTCGGCGAAGATCTTCTCGCCGCCGGAGTTGATGGTGACCGAGTCGCGGCCGAGCAGGTCGATGATGCCGTCGGTGCGCCATGTGGCCCGATCGCCGGGCACCGAGTAGCGGGTGCCGGCGATGACCGGGAACGTGCGGGCCGTCTTGTCGGGGTCGTCGAGGTAGCCGAGCGGCACGTGACCTTGTTGGGCGAGCCAGCCGACCGCGGGATCGCCGGGCTCGAGCACGCGGGTGAGGTCTTCGCTGACCACGACGGTGCCGGGGCCGGGCGTGAACTCGCCGGTCGCGGTGGCGCCCTTGGTCGACGTGTGGCCCATCTGGGCGCCGGTCTCCGACGAGCCGACGGCATCGAGCACGACCGCGTTCGGCAGGCATTCGAGGAACCGGTCCTTGAGGGTCGTGTTCAACGCTGCGCCGCCGCTCACGATCAAGAACAGGCTGGCAAGGTCGTAGCTGCCACGCTCGAGCTCGTCGAGGATCGGGCGGGCGAACGCGTCGCCCACGATCTGCAAGATCATCACGCCCTCCGCCGCGATCGTCGACAGCACGTCGACGGGATCGAGGCGTTGGCTGTTCGCCGGCAGCACCACCGTGTTGCCGCCGGTGAACGCCGTGAACGTCCCCCATTGCGCCGCGCCGTGCATGAGCGGCGCCGCCGTCATCATCCGACCCCCACCGCCCCGCGACGCAGCCACCACGGCGTCGAGATCCGCGAAGGTGTCGCCTTGGCCCAACGGCCGCCCACCCATCGCCGCCACGAAGATGTCGTGCTGGCGCCACAACACGCCCTTGGGCATGCCGGTGGTGCCGCCCGTGTAGAGGATGTACAGGTCGTCAGGCGACCACGCCACGTCGGGCCGCTCGGGCGACGCCCCCGCGAGGAACGCCTCATAGTCCACCGCGCCCGCCAAAAGCTCGTGGCCGGAGTCATCGGCGACCTGGACCAGCACCTCGAGGTCGGGCAGCTGCGGCAGCACCGCGGCGAGGGTCGGCGCGAACGTCGCGTGGTAGACGATGCCGCGGCTGCGCGAGTTGCGCAGCAAGTACTGCAACTCCTCGGCGACATAGCGGTAGTTCACGTTGAGCGGTGCCACCCGAGCCTTGTACGCGCCCAGCATCGACTCCAAGTACTCGTTGCCGTTGAACAGATACAGCGCCACATGGTCCTGGCCCGACTCATGACCAGCCAGCTCGCCGCGCTCGCGGTGAACCCCCAAGCCCCGGGCCCGCAGCGCGTTGGCCAACCGGCGCGTCCGCACCGTCACCTCGCCATACGTCAACCTTCGGTCGCGCCACACGATGCACTCCCGATCCGGGTTCGCCGCCGCCACCGCCTCGTGCACCTCAGCCAAGTTGAAATCCATGCATCTCCGATCCGAACGCCGCCCCAGGGTCGGTCGACAACGTAGCGAGCCGCGGCACGGTCAGCGGCTGGCCAGGTCCCGGACGCTGCGCAGGTCGGGCTTGCCCGACGATCGGCGGGGCACCGCGTCGACGAGCACCACCCGGCGCGGCACCTTGAACGCGGCCAGTTGGGTGCGACAGTGCGCCTGCAGCTCGGCTGCCGTCGCTGCGTGCCCCGGCCGCAGCTGCACGACGGCGCGCACCTGCTCGCCCCAGCGATCGTCGGGCAGCCCGATCACCACGACGTCGAACACGGCCGGATGCGCCTTCAGCACCGCCTCGACCTCCTCGGGGAACACCTTCTCGCCGCCCGAGTTGATCGACGAGGACCCCCGGCCCAACAAGGTGATCGAACCGTCGGACTCGACCCGGGCCAGGTCGCCGGGCACCGACCAGCGCTGGCCGTCGATGACCGGGAAGGTGGCCGCCGTGCGCTCCGGGTCGCCCCGGTAGCCGATCGGGATGTGGCCCTTGCGGGCGAGCCGGCCGATGAGCCCGCTGCCGGGTGGCGCTGGGCGGCCGGCGTCGTCGAGCACCGCGGTGTCGTCGTCGAGGTGGAAGCGGAGGAGCCGCGCGCCCGGTTGGCCGGGCCACACGGGCATCTGGCCCTGGCCACCGGTCTCCGATGTGCCGTAGCCGTCGACCACCACCACCGAGGGCAGCTGCGCGAGCAGCGCGCTGCGCACGGCGGGCGACAGGACGGCGCCGCCGGAGAGGATCACCAGCAGGTCGTCGAGCGCCCAGCGGTCAGGGTTGGCCTCCAGCGCGTCGGCGAGCGGACGGGCGAACGCGTCGCCCACGATCACGAGCACCGAAGCCCGCTCGCGTGCCGCCGCGGCCCACAACAGCTCCGGCTGCAGCGTGGGGTCGGTCGACAGGATCACGGTGCCGCCGCTGAGCAGGGTCGACAGGGTGGTCCAGTGGGCGGTGCCGTGCGTGAGCGGCGAGGCCGGCAGCAACCGGGTGCGGCTGGCGGGCGCGAGCTCGGCGACCTGCTCGGGCCGGGTCAGCACGTCGCCCCCGGAGATGCCGCGGCCGAGGGCGGCGAAGTACAGGTCCTCGTGGCGCCACATCACGCCCTTGGGCAGCCCGGTCGTGCCGCCGGTGTACAGCACGTAGAGGTCGTCACCGCTGCGCTCGACCTCGGGCCGCTCGGCTGCTCCGGCCGCGAGCGCCGCCTCGTAGGACGCACCGCGGGCCAGGCTCGCGCGGAGGGCCGGACGCCCGGCCAGCGCCCGGTCGATCTGGCCACCGAGCTCGGGCTCGTGGACGACGGCCACGACGTCAGCATCGGTGAGCACGTAGCGCAGCTCGTCGACGGTGTAGCGGAAGTTCACGTTGACCGGGACCGCCCGCAGCTTGAACGCCGCAAGCATCGCCTCGACGTGCTCGCTGCCGTTGCGCAGCACGAGGCCGACGTGGTCGCCGGGACCGATGCCCGAGACGCGCAGGGCGTGGGCCAAGCGGTTGGCCCGCTCGTCGAGGGCCGCGTACGTGAGCCGCACCTCGCCGGCGACGAGGGCGTCACGGTCGGGTACGGCGTCAGCCACCGACTCGAACAGGTCCGCCAGGTTCCATGTCGACACTGCCGCCAGACCGTAGTTGTGCGGTCGTTGTCACGAGAAGGCCAGCAGGGCGGGTCCGCCGCGCCCGCGGCGGCGGGTGGCTGCTAGGAAGCGGACATGGCCAACGATCTCACCTTCGGCGTGTTCGTCCCCCAGGGCTGGAAGATGGAGCTGGCCTCGATCCCCGACCCCCAGGCCAAGTGGCAGCGGGCGGTCGACACCGCGGTGCGGGCCGAAGAGCTCGGCTACGACCACCTCTGGGTCTACGACCACGTGCACAACGTGCCGACCCCGGCGCACGAGGCGGTGTTCGAGTGCTGGACGACGATCGCCGCGATCAGCCAGCGCACCAGCCGCATCCGCCTCGGCCAGATGGTGGGCTGCACGAGCTACCGGAACCCGGCCCTGCTCGCCAAGATCACCGCCACGGTCGACGTGATCAGCGGCGGGCGCCTCGAGTGGGGCATCGGCGCCGGCTGGTACGACCAGGAGTACAAGGCTTACGGCTACGACTTCCCGTCGGCCGGCACCCGCATCGCGATGCTCGCCGAGTGCGTGCAGATCGTGAAGCAGATGTGGACCGAGCCCGACGCCACCTTCCACGGCGAGCACTACACGGTCGACGGCGCGCAGTGCGATCCCAAGCCGCTGCAGCAGCCGCACCCGAACATCTGGATCGGCGGCGGCGGCGAGCGCAAGACCCTGCGCGTCGTGGCCGAGCACGCGACGCACTCGAACTTCGGTGGCAAGCCCGAGGAGTGGTCCCACAAGTCCGAGGTGCTCGAGCGGCACTGCGCCGACGTCGGCCGCCCGTTCGACGAGATCACGCGGACCTGGTCACCCGAGATGTTCGTCCGCGAGACCGAGGCCGAGATCGGCACCGAGAGCCGCTCGTTCCTCGGAGAGCCGTTCGAGTCGTGGCGCGACGGCAACCTGGTCGGCACGCCGGAACAGGTCGCCGAGAAGGTGCAGACCTACGTCGACCTCGGCTGCCGCGCGTTCCTCCCGTGGTGCAGCGACTATCCCGACCACGAGTCGATGGAGCTGTTCGCCACGAAGGTCATCCCGCAGCTGCGCTGACCGCTGCGGGCGGGCGGACGGTCGGGTGGCTCGGGCGGCTCGGGCTATTCGTAGTAGCGGAAGATGACCTCGGCCACGCAGGAGGGCTTGGGCGCGCCCTCGACCTCATAGGTGAACGTCATCTGCACCTGTGCGCCACCGGCGATGTCCTCGACGCTGGTCAGCTCGGCCCCGAGCCGGAGCTTCGAGCCGACCGGCACGGGGGCCGGGAAGCGGACCTTGCCGCACCCGTAGTTGACGCCCATCGTGATGCCCTGCACCTGCATGATCTGCGGCGACAGCGCCGGACCGAGCGAGAGCGTGAGGTAGCCGTGCGCGATGGGCCCACCGAACGGGCTCTCCGCCTTGGCCCGCTCGACGTCGACGTGGATCCACTGGTGGTCACCGGTGGCGTCGGCGAACAGGTTGACCTGCTCCTGCGTGATCTCGGTGTACTCCGAATAGCCCAGGTGCTGGCCTACCAGCTCCTTGAGGCCGGCAATCCCTTGAATCGTCATCGTCATGGCCTCAGCATGCCATGGCGCTCACGGCCGGTCCCTCGCCGAGCGGACGCTGAGAGGGTCGGGACCGCCGCTAGCCTCGCCCCGATGCCCGGCCGCTACGAGTTCTCCCTTCCCGAGCCACACCAACGAGACGGCTGGTTCAGGATCGGGAACGTCGACGTCACCACGACCGTGCTCGTCATCCTGCTCGGCCTGGTCTCGATGCTCGTGTACGCCATCGACCGCGTCAGCGCGTTCAAGGGCGCGTTCGTCTCCGATCTGGTTCGTTCGGGCGAGGTCTGGCGGTTGGCGACGTGGCCGCTGACCAACCCGCCGGACAGCATCTGGGCGCTCATCGGCCTGGCCGTCTTCTGGTTCCTCGGTCACCTCATCGAGGACCAGATGGGCCGCAAGCCGTTCGCGGTCATGCTGGCGGCCATGGCGGTGGTCCCCACCGCGATCGTGAGCGTCCTCAACATCACGAACGGGACCGTCGCCGGCCGCTGGTCGGCGTACTCGTACTCGGTCTCGTTCCTCTCGCTCGGGTTGATCGTGATCTACGGGATCGACCGACCCGGCGCAAAGTTCTTCTTCGGCATCCCCGCGTGGGTCATCGCGGCGGCCTACGTGTTCATCGAGGTGCTCCGCGACGTCGGCAACCGCGCCTGGGCGCAGCTGATCCTGGTGCTGCTCGTGATCGCGGTCGGCTGCATCGTCGCCCGCCAGCGCGGCATGCTCGACCAGCTGGCCTTCGTGCCGCGGATACGTCGGCTGGCCGGACCGCCACGCTCGCCCTACGGCGAACCCCGGTCTGCTCGACCGAAGGCTTCGAAGGCTTCGAAGCGGGCGAAGCGATGGAGCAGGCGATCGACGACGGGCACGAGCTCGGTGGTCTCTGGCCCGTGGCAGGGGTCGGGCGGCCCGACACCCCTCGAGCAGGCCGAGCTCGACGTCCTGCTCGAGCGGATCAACGCCGTCGGGATCGACGCCCTGACGCCCCACGAGAAGGCGCGCCTCAACGATCTGAGCAGGCGGATGCGAGGCTCCTGAACCAGGGATTGGAGCGCATGGCCGACGACCTGGCAGGGGTGGTGCTCGCGGCCGGCGCCGGCACCCGGCTGTGGCCCCTCACGCTGCTGCGACCGAAGGCCCTCTGCCCGGTGGCCGGCGTCGCCCTCGTCGACCTGGCGCTCGATCGCCTGCAGGGCGTGGTGACCGACCTCGCGATGAACGCCCACCACGGGCGCGGCCAGGTGCAGCGCCACCTGGCCGGTCGGGCGGGAAGCGTCCACGTCTCGGTCGAAGAGCCCGACGCCCTCGGCACCGCGGGAGCGCTCGGCGCCCTGCGCTCGTGGATCGACGGCCGCCCGCTGCTCGTGACCAACGCCGACGCGTGGCTGCCCATCGACCTCGAGCCGTTCGTCGACGGCTGGGACGGCGAACGGGTGCGGCTCCTGACCGTCCGCGACCCGATCCGGGGCGACTTCGGCGACCTGCGCTACTGCGGTGTCGCCCTCATGCCGTGGGACGCGGTGGCGCCACTGGCGCCCGAGCCATCCGGTCTCTACGAGGCGAGCTGGCGGGACCGATGGGAGGCGGGCGCGCTCGATCTCGTGGTCCACGACGGACCGTTCGTCGACTGCGGCACCGCCGGCGACTACCTCGCCGCCAACCTCCTCGCCACCGGCGGACCGTCGGCGGTCGGGCCCGGCGCCACCGTGGGCGTCGGCGCCACGCTCGAGCGCTCGGTCGTCTGGCCGGGCAGCGTCGTCGCCCCCGGCGAAGTCCTGGTCGACGCCATCCGCGCCGAGCACCTCACCATCCTCGTCCGCTGAGCGCGCTTCCAACTGGGTGGCGCTGCGGTCGCTGGGGCGACCCTGATCCCGCCCAGTTCGGGGCCCGCTTCCAACTGGGTGGAGCTGGGGTGGCTGGGGCGACAGTGATCCCGCCCAGTTCGGGGGTTGGGACGGGGGTGGCCCCGGGGGTGGCCCCGGGGGTGGCGTCAGGGGCGGCGGCGGGGTGGGGCGACCGTGACCGACGTGACCTCGTGGGCGGCGCGCAGCTGGCCGCAGGCCGCGTCGATGTCGGTGCCGCGGGTGCGGCGCACCGTGGTGTTGACGCCGCGGTCGCGCAGCGCCCGCGCGAACGCCGCGACCCCCGCCGGTGGGGTGCCCACCGCGGGGTAGCCCGGGGTGGGGTTGAGCGGGATGAGGTTGACGTGGGCGCGCAGGGAAAGGGCGTAGGCGGCCAGCTCGGCCGCGTCCTGCAGCGTGTCGTTCGTGCCGTCGATCAGCGCCCACTCGAACGACAGTCGCCGGTGCTTGGCATCGAGGTAGCCGCGGCAGGCCTCGGCGAGCGCGGCCAGCGGGTAGCGCTTGTTGATCGGCACGAGCTCGTCGCGCAGCACGTCGTTGGCGGCATGGAGCGACACGGCGAGGTTGACCGGCAGCGCCTCGGTCGCCATGCGCCGGATGCCGGGGACGATCCCGACGGTCGAGACCGTGAGGTGGCGGGCGGACAGTCCCAGGTCGTCGTGCATGCGGCGCACGGCGGACCACGTGCGGTCGTAGTTGGCGAACGGCTCGCCCATCCCCATGAACACCACGTTGGAGACCCGGCGGCCCAGCTCGGCGGCGCGGCGGCGGGCCCGCACGACCTGCTCGACGATCTCGCCCGTCGAGAGGTTGCGGTCGAACCCGGCCTGGCCGGTGGCGCAGAACCCGCAGGCCATCGCGCAGCCGGCCTGGCTCGAGACGCAGACGGTCGCCCGCTCGGGATAGAGCATGAGCACGGTCTCGACCTGCGTGCCGTCGGCGAGCGTCCAGAGCCACTTGATCGTGTCACCGGCATCGCTGCGCGACTCGGCCGCGGGCACGAGGGCAGCGGGCAGGACGTCGCCGAGCCGCGCTCGCAGGCCGCGCGGCAGGTCGGTCATCTCGTCGGGCTCGACGCCGCGCTCGTGCAGACCGCGCCAGACCTGGTCGACGCGGTACCGCGGCTCGTCGGCGAGCAGCTCGCCCAGCTCCTCGCGCTCGAGGTCGTAGCGCGTCCGGGCGCGGGCGGCGGTCATCGGGCGGCCGCCACCGCGGTGGCGACGGCGGGGGAGGGGGAGGCAGGGGACACGGGGCCTCGGCGGCGAGGTGGACGGCGGCCAGGACCGGCCGCGGAGCGACGCTATCGGACACCTCGGGCGGCGCGGCCGTCCCAGGAACCGGGCGCGCTCGCGGCGGGGGCCAGCGGTACGGTTGCCCCATGTCCTCCGCCGACGTGCCGCAGGCCGCTGGACCCTCGCAGGCGCTGCCCGCGGCGCTGGTTCCGACGCCCACCACCCCGCCACCGGGTGCTCCAGCGCCCCGGGCCGACCATCGCCCCGCGGCCGCCACGAGCGAGCACCACCACCGCTCGGTGCAGGGCGGTGCCGCACGCGCTGCGGTGTTCGGCGTCAGCGACGGCCTGGTGTCGAACGTGTCGCTGATCCTCGGCATGGCCGGTGCTGGGCCCGGCCGGGGCATCGTCCGCTTGGCCGGCTTGGCCGGGCTGATCGCCGGGGCGGTGTCGATGTCCGCGGGCGAGTACGTCTCGATGCGCGCCCAGACCGAGCTGCTGCAGCGTGAGCTCGACATGGAGCGGATCGAGCTGCGCCACAACCCGAACGTCGAGGCCGTCGAGCTCGCACAGATCTACGCCGCGCGTGGCATCCACCCGGACACGGCTCGGCAGATGGCCGAGGAGGTCGGTGCCGACCTCGACCTCGCGCTCGCCACCCACGCGCGCGAAGAGCTCGGCATCTCGCCCGACCAGCTCGGGTCGGCGCCCCGAGCGGCCGCGTCGTCGTTCGTCGCCTTCTCGATCGGCGCCTTGGTCCCGCTGCTGCCGTGGTTCGTCACCGGTGGCGCGGCCGCGGTGATCGCGTCGGTGGTCCTGGCCACGATCGCCGCGCTGGTGGTCGGCGCGGCCCTCGCTCGCTTCACCGGCCGTTCGGTCCTGCGGTCGGCACTGCGCCAGCTCGGCATCGCGGTGGTCGCCGCCGGCGCCACCTGGCTGATCGGCCGCCTGGTCGGCGTGGGCGTCTCCTAGCCGCGCCCGCCTACTTCGGCTCGCCCGCGGGTCGAGCGGCCCGGTCGCGGCCGGCCGCGGGGCGACGGGTCCAGACCCGGTGGCGCAGGTGGGGGCCGAACCCGAGCGTGTCGTAGAGCGCCAGCGCCGTCGTGTTGACGACGTCGACGTAGAGCATCGCCGTGCCCACCCCGCGGTCGGCCAGGTGGTCGAGCCCGGCCAGCACCAGGCCACGGCCGAGGCCATGACCGCCCTGGGTCGGGTCGACGCCGATCACGTAGATCTCGCCGAGGGTCGGGTCGGTGTCGGTGGCCGGGTGGATCTTGGTCCAGCAGAACCCGGCGAGGCGGCCCGACGCCGGGTCGTCGTCGTCCACGACCAGCAGGCCGGCTGGGTCGAACCAGGCCTCGGCCATGTGGCCGTGGAGCGTCTCGCTCGTCTCGGCCCCCTGATCGGGGTGGTGCGCGAAGGAGCGGTTGTTGGTCGCCACCCAGGCCGCCTCGTCGGCGGTGCCGGGCCGGAACGCCCGCACTGCGAGCGGCGGGCGTCCGTGGCGCACCGCATCCCCGGCCGGGACCGGCAGCGGGCGGCGCAGCTGGAGCAGGTCGCGGATCTCGGTGAAGCCGGCCAGGCGGGCGACCGCCTCGGCGTGCGGGTCCTCGCGTTCGAGGGGGATGTCCGCGGTGATGTGCGCCGCGGTCGCGCCATGCTCGAACGCGTCGACCGCGGCGTGGTCGAGGAGCGTGGCGATGTCGGGCGCCGGCTCGACGATCGACGGCAACGGTGGTGTGGGGACCAGCCAGAGCTCGCCACCGCGGTGCTCGGCGCCCACCGAGGCGATGGTCCGGTCGTCGATGATCAGCTGCAAGCCGTCCGACGACGGGACGATCTCGTGGCGCACGGCGCCGACACTACGGCGCGCCGGCGGAGCCACCCCACCTCCCGCCTCGGCCGCGACGTTCGTCCGGGCCGGCTCGTGATCGCCGTACCCTGCGGACATGGCACGACCCCGCACACCGGCCGGACGAGCCCGCCGCACCCAGGAGCTGCTCGCGGCGGAGTATCCCGGCTCGGCGCACGACCTCTGCGAGCTCGATCACGAGAACCCGTTCCAGCTGTTGGCGGCCACCATCCTGTCGGCGCAGAGCACCGATGCCCGGGTCAACATGGTCACGCCCGTCCTGTTCGCCCGCTACCCGACGCCCGAGGACCTGGCTCACGCCGCGCCCGAGGACGTCGAGGAGATCGTCCGGTCGACCGGCTTCTACAGGAACAAGACCAAGAGCCTCATCGGCATGGCGAACGCGCTCGTCGACCGGTTCGGCGGCGAGGTGCCGAAGGCGATGGCCGACTGGGTGACCGTGCCCGGCGTCGGTCGCAAGACGGCCAACGTGGTGCGGTCGGTCGCGCAGGACCTCCCGGGCTTGCCGGTCGACACGCACGTGCTGCGCCTCTCGCGCCGGCTCGGCCTCACCACGCAGACCGATCCCGTGAAGGTCGAGACCGAGCTCAACCAGATGGTGCCGGCGGCCGAGCGGGGCCGGTTCAGCCTGCGGCTGATCCTGCACGGCCGGCGGGTCTGCACGGCGCGGAAGCCGGCCTGCGGCGCCTGCGTCCTCGCCGAGTTCTGCCCGAGCTCGCAGGTCTGATCGACCGGAAAAAGGCACCTGGAGTGAGGTGCAGACCGCGAAACGTGCGGGGAAATTTGTTACCGGGGCAGACATGATCGTTGTTGACCGAGCAGCTATAGTGACGCCAGACCAGGTACCCGCCACCTGGTTGGACGCGACATCGGGATCCGCCGCCTGGTGTCGCCGCGACGGCGCCCTTCGGGGCGCCGTCGCCCCTTTTCCGGGCGGGTCGCGGAGCGGGCTCACCGCTGGGTCACACTGGGACCATGACCAGCCCCCCCGACCAGCAGGCGCCGCGGTGACCAGCGAGGCGTCGCCCGACGCCGAGCTCTCCGCCATCGCCGAGGGCGTCGGCGACCTGGCCGGGCGGGTGGCGGCGCTGGCCGACCGGTTCGACGCGAACGACAGCGGCGACACGGCAGCGTCGCTGTACGAGGTCGAGCGCGGTCTGCTGATGGCGGCGCGCAGCCTCGACCGCGCTCGCCGCGGGCTCTAGCGGCCACTCCGGCGGCGCGCCACACGCACCGCCAGCGCGCCGATCTCGTTCCTGAAGCACACGAGCAGCCCAGTAGCCTCCGAACGTGCTGCGACGACTCGACCTGCGGGGGGTGACCGGCGATCTGCGCGGCCTGCTGCCTCGTCCGCCCCAGGCGACGGCGGGCCCGGTCGCCGCGGTCCAGGCCATCCTCGCGGCCGTGCGCGAGCGCGGCGACGCTGCCGTGCGCGAGCTCACCGAGCAGTACGACCACGTGATGCTCGACGACCTCCGGGTCGCCTCCGCGGACATCACCGCGGCGCTCGACGGGCTCGACCCCGAGCTGCGGGCCGCGCTCGAGTCGGCGGCAGCCGGCATCCGCGACTTCCACGAGCACCAGGTCGTCGCCGACCACACCTACGAGCGCGACGGCATCGTGGTCGAGGGTCGGCACGTGCCGGTCGACCGGGCCGGCTGCTACGTCCCAGGCGGGCGGGCGATCTACCCGAGCACCGTGCTGATGACGGCGATCCCGGCGAAGGTGGCGCGGGTCCCCGAGGTGGTGCTGTGCGTGCCGCCCGACCGCAGCGGCCAGGTTCCGGCCGTCACGCTGGCGGCCGCCGCGGTGGCGGGCGTCGACGAGGTGTATCGCATCGGGGGTGCGCAGGCGGTCGGCGCGATGGCCTACGGCACCGAGTCGGTGCGGGCCGTCGACGTCATCGTCGGGCCCGGCAACGTGTACGTCGCGATCGCGAAGCGGGAGGTGGCCGGGGTGGTCGGCGTGCCGTCGTCGTTCCCGGGCCCGTCCGAGGTCGTGGTCGTGGCGGACGACACGACGCCGGTCGACCTCGCCGCCGTCGACGTCATCCTGCAGGCCGAGCACGGGCCGGGCGGGCTGGCGTGGCTCGTCACCTGGTCGGAGGCCGCCGCGGATGCGATCTGCGCTGAGATCGCCGTGCAGGTGGCCGCGTCGCCACGGCGGGCCGAGATCGAGTCGACGTTCGCGGAGGGCGGCTACGCGGTGGTGTGCGACGGCCCCGAGCAGGCGCTGCAGGTCACGAACCTCATCGCGCCCGAGCACCTCGAGCTGCTCAGCGCCGATCCCGGCGCGCTCGTCCCGCTGGTCCGCCACGCGGGCGCGGTGTTCTGCGGACCGTGGGCACCGGCGTCGGTGGGCGACTACGTCGCGGGGCCGAGCCATGTGCTGCCGACCGACGGCACCGCCCGCTTCTCGTCCGCGCTGACCGTGCGCGACTTCCAGAAGGAGGTCCACGTGGTCACGCTCGACGAGGCCGCGCTGGCCAAGGTGGCGCCCACGATCGTGGCCCTCGCCAACGCCGAAGGGCTCGCGGCGCACGCCGAAAGCGTGCGCCGCCGGGTCGAGCGGCGGTCATGAGGACGCACCGTGGCTGATCGCATCCAACCGCGCGACGACGTCGCCCTCATGCCCGGCTACCACTCGCCGCAGGTCGACGTCGAGGTCCGGCTCAACACCAACGAGTCGCCGCTGCCGCCGCCCGAGAGTTGGCGGGCCGACCTCGCCGCGGCGATCGACCGCATCGGCTGGCACCGCTACCCGGACCGCGCCGCGGCCGTCCTGCGCGAGCGCATCGGAGCGCTGCACGCGGTGGGGCCCGAGCAGGTTTTCGTGGCCAACGGGTCCAACGAGGTCCTCCAGACGCTCTGCCTCACCTATGGCGGCGCCGGCCGGCAGGTGGCGGTGTTCGAGCCCACCTACGCGCTGCACAGCCACATCGCCCGGCTCACCGGCACCGGGGTCGCCACCGGCGAGCGGGCCGCCGACTTCACCATCGACCTGGCCGAGGTGCGCCGCGTCCTGATCGAGGCGCAGCCCGCGATCACCTACCTGTGCTCGCCCAACAACCCGACCGGGCTCGTCGAGACCGAGGCCACGGTCCGCGAGGTGCTCGAGCTCGCGCCCGGGCTGGTCGCGGTCGACGAGGCCTACGGCCAGTTCGCGCCCTGGTCCGCGCTCGAGCTCCTCGACGAGGACGTGCCGCTGGTCGTCACCCGCACGTTCTCCAAGACCTGGTCGATGGCGGCGGCCCGCCTCGGTTACCTGGTCGGGCCGACCTGGGTGGTGGCCGAGCTGGAGAAGGTCGTGCTGCCGTACCACCTCGACGCGCTGAAGCAGGCGGCGGGCACGTTGGCGCTCGACCACGTCGAGGAGATGGAGCGGCGGGTTGCGGCCGTCGTCGAGGAGCGCGGGCGGCTCGAGCTGGCCCTGCGGGACCTGCCGTGCGACGTCTGGCCGTCCGGCGCCAACTTCGTGCTCTTCCGTCCGCAGGAACGTGCCGGTGCGGAGGTGTGGCAGGACCTGCTCGACCAGTCGGTCCTCATCCGCGACTGCTCCAGCTGGCCGCGGCTCGACGGCTGCCTCCGCGTCACGATCGGCACCCCCGACGAGGACGACCGCTTCCTCGCCGCCCTCCGCCGCTCCCTCACCCCGCCCACCGCCCCCCGGAATGTGGAGTAGAAGCGGTCGTGATGGCAGCCGCTTCTACTCCACATTCGACGAGGGTGACCCCGTGAGCCGTTCCGCGAGCCGGCAGCGCACGACCAAGGAGACGTCGATCACGGTGTCGATCGACCTCGACGGGCCCGCGGGCACGGTCGAGGCGTCGACCGGGTTGCCGTTCTTCGACCACATGCTCGACCAGCTCGGCCGGCACGGCGGCTTCGACCTCGCCGTGCAGGCGAACGGCGACCTGCAGGTCGACGGCCACCACACCGTCGAGGACGTCGGGATCCTGGTGGGGGAGACGTTCCGAGAGGCGCTCGGCGACAAGGCCGGCATCCGGCGGTTCGCGTCCGGCTCGTTCCCGTTGGACGAGGCGCTGATCGAGGTCGCGCTCGACCTGTCGGGACGCCCGTTCGTCGTCTACGACGTGCCGTTCGGCGAGGTGCTGCCGCTCGGCGACCCGCCGTTCAACCCCGAGATGGCCGAGCACTTCTGGCAGTCGTTCGCCACCGCGGCGGGCATCACCCTGCACGTCACCAAGCGCGCCGGCCGCAACACCCACCATGTGGTCGAGGCCACCTTCAAGGGCGTGTCGCGCTGCCTCCGCGACGCGGTGCGGGTCGAGGGCACCGGCGTTCCGTCAACGAAGGGCTCGCTATGAGCGTGGGCCGCGACGACCGGCCGCTGATCGCGGTGCTCGACTACGGCATCGGCAACCTGCGCTCGGCCCAGAAGGCGCTCGAGAAGGTGGGCGCGGAGGCCCGCCTCACCGCTGACCCGCGGCTGATCGCCGACGCGGCCGGGGTGGTGCTGCCCGGCGTGGGCGCGTTCGGCCGGTGCATGGATGAGCTGCGCCGCGCCGGTCTGGCCGACCTCGCGGCGGCCGCGGTCCTCGACGACCGCCCGTTCCTCGGCGTGTGCGTCGGCATGCAGATGCTGTTCGAGGGCTCGGACGAGAGCCCGGGCGCGACCGGCCTGGGCGTGCTCCCGGGCTGGGTGCGCCGCCTGCCCGACGGCGTGAAGCACCCGCAGATGCAGTGGAACGTCCTGCACTGGGAGCAGCCCTGCTCGCTCGCGCCCACGCTGCCCGAGCCGGCGTGGGTCTACTTCGTCCACTCGTACGCGGCTGACCCCGATCCCGCTGACCTCGTGGCCACCTGCGACTACGGCGGCCCCGTCGCGGCGATGGTCCAACGCGACCGCTGCTGGGCCACCCAGTTCCATCCCGAGAAGTCCGGCGCCAACGGCCTGGCGCTGCTGGAGTCGTTCGTGCAGGCCTGCGCGTGACCGCGCCCGGGACGGATGTCGGAAAGCAGCCCGCAGGCTCCTGCCCGCTCCGGTCCGACCCTGGAGCGCGGTGATGGATCTGTATCCCGCGATCGACCTCCGGGGCGGACGCTGCGTACGGCTCTACCAGGGCGACTTCGCGCAGGAGACGGTCTACGGCGACGATCCCATCGCGCAGGCTCGGCAGTTCGCCGATGCCGGCGCCGCGTGGATCCACGTCGTCGACCTCGACGCGGCGCGCACCGGTGAGCCGGTCAACCGGCCGGTCATCGCGGCCGTGGCCGCCGCCGTCACGGCGCGCATCCAGACCGGTGGTGGTGTGCGTGACGACGCCGCGGCCGAGGAGCTGCTCGAGTCAGGCGTGGCGCGGGTGGTGGTCGGCACCGCGGCGCTGGAGCGGCCCGACTGGGCCCGCGCGCTCGCGGCCCGCCATCCCGGCCAGG
>JAODBM010000009.1 GCA_025463985.1 Acidimicrobiales bacterium | reverse complement strand
GGCCCCGTGGTCGTGCGGGCCCGCGCCGCGACCGCGGCCGGGACGGCGGTCGCGCAGCGCGAGGTGGCCGTCGCTCGCGCGTTGATCGCGGCCGACGTCCCCGCCGTGGGCCTGGCCGGTGACGACCAGCCGATCGCCACGGCGGGAACCGTCGTGACCGCCTGGCACTGGATCCCGGGTGCGCACGGCCACCCGACCCCGCATCAGGTCGGCCTGCTCGCGCGCCGTCTTCGCGAGCGGACCAGCCCACCGCCGCCCGACGTGCCGCGGTTCGATCCCCTGGGCGCGGTGGCGGAGGTGCTCGCGGGGGCGCCGGCCAGCCCGGAGCGCGACTGGCTCGTCCAGCGGGCGGCCGAGCTGGAGGAGCCGTGGGCCACGGCGGCGGACGATGACCCGGCCGGGAGGGCGGTGGTGCACGGAGACCTGCACCGCGAGAACGTGCTCGTCGGGCCGGACGGCCCCCTGCTGTCCGACCTCGAGCTGAGCGGCTGGGGCCCACCGAGCTACGACCTGGCGCCGGCCGTGGTGGCCGTGTCCCGCTACGGCGCCGACCCCGGCGAGCTGGTCGACGTCCTGCGGGCTGTCGGGGCCGATCCCCGTCCGTGGTCGGGCTGGCCGACGTTCGTCGCCGTCTACGAGCTGTGGGTCACGGCCTGGGCCGTCGCCGCCGGCGGCCGCGATCCCGAGCTGGCCCGGGAGGGGGCGCTCCGGGTCGCCACCCTGCGCGAGGGCAGCGGCCCCCGCTGGCACCTCCGCTGACGCCGTCCTGAGCCCAGACGGCGGACGGTCATTGCCTTGGCGAGAAAGCCGAGGCCATGACCGACCGAAGCGGTGGGTCATTGCCTCCGGTCTGGGGCCGGGGCGGAGCGGGCGCTGGCATGATGCGGCCTGAGGCGAGCACGAGGAGGAAGGGTGCCCGAGCGGTGTGACGTGGTGGTGGTGGGCGCGGGCATGGCCGGGTCGGCGACGGCGTGGTGGCTGGCGCGCCGGGGCGTCGACGTGGTGGTCCTCGAGCAGTTCGAGGCCGGCCACCGCCGAGGTTCGAGCCACGGGGCCACCCGCTTGTTCCGCCTGGGCTACGCCGACCCCGCGGACGTGCGCCGCGGCGCCGACGCCTTGCGCTTGTGGCGCACGCTCGAAGCCGAGGCGGGCCGGGAGCTGCTCGTGACCACCGGGTCGCTCGACCACGGCGACCCCGCCCAGCTAGCGGCCATCGCCGCCGCCTACCGGCACGAGGGCGTGCCGTCGGAGCGGCTCGACGCAGCTGAGGCGTCGGCCCGCTGGCCCGGCCTGCGGTTCGCCGGCGACGTGCTGGTGCAGCCCGACGGCGGCCGCATCCTGGCCGACGCCACCGTCGCTGCCCTGCAGGAGCGGGCCGTCGCCCACGGCGCCGAGGTGCTCCACGGCACCGGCCCAGCCGCGATCGTCACCGACGCCGACCAGGCGACGGTGCGCGCCGGTGACCGCACCTGGGCGCCCCGCACGGTCGTGGTGACCGCGGGGGCGTGGTTGCCCAGCGTGCTCGGCGGCGCCGTGTCGTTGCCCCCGCTCACCGTCACCTGCGAGCAGGTCCAGCACTTCGTGCCCTACGACACCACGGCCACCTGGCCCAGCTTCATCCACCACCATGCCCCGACCGTCTATGGGCTGTTCGCGCCCGGCGAGGGCGTGAAGGTCGCGACGCACCACGCGGGGCCGGTCGTGGATCCCGACGACCGGCCGTTCGGCCCCGACCCGGCCACCAGCGCCCTGGTGGCCGCCTACGTCGCCGAATGGCTGCCGGGTGTCGACCCGACGCCCGTGCATCCCGCGCGCTGCCTGTACACGTCCACCGCGGACGAGCGCTTCGTGCTCGAGCGCCATGGCCCGATCGTGATCGGCTCGCCCTGCTCCGGCCACGGCTTCAAGTTCGCCCCGCTCATCGGCCGCACCCTCGCCGACCTCGCCGTGCCGCCTCGCGGCCCGGCCTAGGCCCCTGGCGCTCAGCGACGCCAGAACGGTCAGGCCTTGGCGTTCTCGACCAGCTTGCGGGCGATGACCTTCAGGCACAGCGTCTCGTCGGCGCCTTCGAAGATCGACAGCACGCGGGCGTCGACGAAGTAGCGGCTCACGTCGTACTCCTCGGCGTAGCCCATGCCGCCGTGGATCTGCATGGCCTCGCGGGTGACCCACTCGGCGGCCTTGCAGACGTAGGCCTTGACCATCGAGGCCTCCATCGCCCCCTCGCCCTTCGCCATCAGGCCGGCCACCACGTAGGAGAACTGGCGGCTGGCCTGGATGACCACGGCCATGCGGCCGAGCTTGGCCTGGGTGAGCTGGTACTCGCCGATCGGGCGGCCGAACACCTTGCGGTCGACGGCGTACTCGCGGGCCGCCTCGTAGGCCGCCTGCATGACGCCGATGGCCCGGGCCGCGGTCTGCAGCCGGCCGTTCTCGAACCCGGCCATCTGGTAGTAGAAGCCCTTGCCCAGCCCGCCCTCGAGCCCGATGAGGTTGGCTTCGGGCACGAACCACGAGTCGAAGGCGATCTCGTAGGAGTGCATGCCGCGGTAGCCGATGGTGTCGATCGGCCGGCCCTCCATCTTCCCGCCGCCGGGCGCGCCGTCCTCGGCCGGCTGCACCAGCTCGAAGCCGTGGCCCTCGCCGCGGGGCTTGGGGACGATGAACATCGACAGGCCGCGGTGGCCCTTGGTGCGGTCGGGGTCGGTGCGGGCCAGGAGCAGGAGGACGTCGGCCCGGGCGCCGAACGTGCACCACGTCTTGACGCCGTTGATGACCCAGCCGCCGTCGGTGGGCGTGGCCGTGACCTTCACGCCGGCCACGTCCGAACCGAAGTCGGGCTCGGTCACCGCGACCGCGTTCATGACCTCGGCGGTGGCCAGCTTGGGCAGCCACTCGAGCTTCTGCTCCTCGGTGCCGCCGGCCAGCAGGGCGCGGGTGAGGATCTCGGGCCGGGTGATCAGCGAGCCGCCGGCGCCGAGCGAGCCCCGGGACAGCTCCTCGGTGGCCACCACCATGCCGATGTACTCACCCTCGCCACCCTCGCCGTACCCGCCGTACTCGGCCGGGACGGACAGCCCGAAGGCGCCCATCTCGGCCAGCCCGCTGATGATCTCCTCGGGGATGTCGCCGTTCTCGCGGTGGATGTGCTCGGCGATGGGGACCAGCTTCTCCTCGGCGAACCGCCGGAACGTGTCCTGCACCAGCTCGAAGTCGGCGTCCAGGTGGCGAGGGCCGGGGTCGGTGATGCCGGCGAGGAACTCGGCGGACCGGTACACCGCCACGAACTCCCGCGCGCCGTCGAGCGCGCCGGGCTCCACGCCCCAGGCGGCCTCCCGGCCGAACAGCTTGGCGGCCAGCTCGGCCACGGCGTCGGCGACGAACGCGCAGGTGATGGCGCCCTCGACGTCGCCCTTGCCGCCGTAGTCGAGCAACCCCCGCGCCGTCTCGACGGCGGCGGCGGCGTGGGCCAGGTCGTAGGCGAGGACCTGGTTGTCGTCGATGGACCCGGCCGCCGCCAGCCGGGCGGTCGCGGTGGCCACCACCTGGGAGGCGAGGTCGATGGCCGAGGCGGCGGCGTCGAGATCGGGGGCAGAGGCGCTCATGACGGCGAGGCTACGAGCGGGTCAGCCTCGCGGGAAAGTTGCGTCCGGTTCTTCCTGTCGGGTCGCGGCTCAGGCGTGCAGGCTGCCGGTCGGGGCCGGCTCGCCGACCGGTTCCTGGTTGCCGATGAGCCACGCCTCGACGCTGGGCCCGGGCAGCGGCCGGCTGAGGTGGAAGCCCTGGGCGAGGTCGCAGCCGAGCCGGCGCAGCAGCACCAGCTCGTCAGGGGCCTCGACGCCCTCGGC
>JAODBM010000236.1 GCA_025463985.1 Acidimicrobiales bacterium | reverse complement strand
CACCGGGCCGGGCTGCGGGCGCGGCGCGCCCGGGCCGGTCACCGCGAGGGTCCGGCCAGGAACGACTCGCTGTCGAGGTCGAGGGCGTGCGCGGCGGCCCGCTCGGCCATGGCGAGGAACATCTGGTCGCCGCGTTCGGTGCGGGCGACGATCATCGACGCGAGGATCGCCATCAACAGTCCGGAGAAGGCGTGGCGGCGATACCCGGCCCAGAGGTCGTCCGCGGCGACGTCGACGCCCCGGCCCCGCAGCGCCACCCCATAGGCCGCCACGAGGTCGCGCTCGTGGGCCCGGCGGACGTCGGTCGTGACGCTCCCGCCCAGGAAGTAGGCGACGTCGGCCTCCGCGGGCCCGTGCGCCACGGTCTGCCAATCGACGACGGCCACCCGGTCACCGCCGAACAGCAGGTTGTCGGCGCGGAAGTCGCCGTGCGCGACGGTCCACGGACCGGGCCGGTCGCCGAGGTAGGCGCGCAAGCGCGGGATGAACCGCTCCACGAGGTCGCTGGCCTCAGGCGAGAGCTCGGGCCCGTAGCGCTCGAGGAAGCCCGGCGCGAGCCCGCCGAACACCTGCACGCCCAGCTCCACCGAGAGGTCGCTGTGGCGATGCAACCACGGGATGGACGCGAGCGCCGGGTCACCCCAGCGCGGCGCGTGGAGCGCGGCCAGCTCGTCGATGGCGGCCGCGGCCTCGTCGGGAGAGCAGCCGACCAGCTGGTCGCCGGCACGGGCGGGGGCGAGGTCCTCGAGCACGACCACATAGCGATCGGTGTCGGGCTCGTGGTCGACGTAGTAGCAGCGGGGGGCCCGCACGGGCAGCGATGGGGCGAGGTCGCGGTAGAAGCCGGCCTCGACCTCGTACGTGCGCGTGAAGCGGGCCGCCGACCGGCTCTCGGGCGCGGCGGCCGCCACCTTCACGACCACGGTGGCCGGCCCATGGCTGCCCGGCTCCCAGTCGAGCGTCAGCCGCACGGTGTCAGCGACCTGGCCGGTGCCGACCGGCTCCTTCGCGACGGCGCTGACGCGGCCCGCTCCGGAGGTGGCCGCCAGCGCGGCGGTGCACCACGCGGGGGTGAGATCGTCGACGCCGTCGACCATCGCCGGCCGGTCCGGGGCGGTCGCGCTTGCAGTCACGGCCGCAACCTAGGGCGCCGCCGGCGCAACCGACCGGAACCGGTCAGCCGTGATCGGCGAGGTGCACCCGCACGATGGTTCCCGCCGGTCCCGTTCGCAGCTCGACGAGGTCGCACAGCTGATGCACGAGCCACAGCCCACGCCCACGCGGCTGGTCGGGCTTCGGGCGGCGGCGGCCGGCCAGCGGGTCGGCGATCGTGCCGCGGTCCTCGACCTCGCACACCGCGCTGGTGCCGTCCTGCCAGGCGCGCACGACGCAGCGACCGCCGCCGTGGTCGAGCGAGTTGGCGACGAGCTCGTCGACGGCGAGCACGAGGTCGCCCAGCGTGCGGCGCCCGAGGCCGACGCGGTGGCCCGCCGTGGTGACCACGTCGCGAGCCTGCCGGAGCGCGTCGGAGACCAGCCGGATCTCGGTGAAGGCGCCGACCGGCGGGGTGAGCGGCCGCTCGAAGTCCGCCGGCGGTTCCTCGAAGTCGATCGTGTGCGCCGCCTGGCCCGGTGCGAACGAGCGGTGGGTGCAGCCGGACCGCGCGATGACGGCCGGGTCGAGCCCGACCGTGTCGTACGGGCAGACGAGGCGCCATGGGGCACCACCGTCGAACGCGAGGTTCAGCAGCGCCTCGTGGCGCTCGCACTCGACGAGCTCGGCCGGCGAGCGCCCGGGCCACACAGGCTCGCCGATGCCCAGCGCGCCCCGCCCCACCTCGGCCTGCTCGGCGATGAAGTCGATCCAGGCCGGGATGATGCGGCCCGGATTGGTGCCGAGCGCGTGCATGTCGACGAAGCGCACGGCTCCGGAGCGCGTACCGAGCGCGCCCTGCAGCTGGGAGATCTTGCGGGCGTCGACCGCGACCATCACGGCCTGCTCCGCGGCGACGGCGTCGTCGATCAGGGGCAGGACCGACGCGAGGAACGTCGCGGGTCCGGCGTAGAGGAGGGCCTCGTGCACGAACCGATCGAGCGATGCGGACGTCGTGGCGACGGCGGTCATGCGCGCCTTGGAGCCAGGTCGACGTACGGCGCGCATGGTCGTACATCTTAAGGCCCGCCCTCACAGCGGTCGTGCGTCCAAGCAGCCGAGCGACCGACGCGACATGCTCGCGACGTGACCATCCGCGAAGACCACGACGGGCCGCTGACGCTCATCACGATCGACCGTCCCGAGGTGCGCAACGCCGTCGACCGCCCGACCGCCGAAGCGCTGGCCGACGCGTTCCGCCGCTTCGACGCCGACGACGCGCAGGCCGTCGCCGTGCTCACGGGGGCAGGGGGCACGTTCTGCGCCGGAGCCGACCTCAAGGCCGTGAGCGACGGTCGCGGCAACCGGGTCGCCGTCGACGGCGACGGGCCGATGGGGCCGACCCGGCTGGTGCTCGGCAAGCCGGTGATCGCCGCCGTCGAGGGCCACGCGGTCGCCGGCGGGCTCGAGCTGGCCATCTGGTGCGACCTGCGGGTCGCCGCCGAGGACGCGGTCTTCGGCGTGTACTGCCGGCGGTGGGGGGTGCCGCTCGTCGACGGCGGGACCGTACGGCTCCCCCGCCTGATCGGCCACAGCCATGCCCTCGACCTGATCCTCACCGGCCGCGGCGTGGCGGGCGCGGAGGCGCAGCAGATGGGGCTGGTCAACCGCCTGACCCGGCCGGGCGAGGCGCTCGCCGAGGCCCTCGCCCTCGCCGGCGAGCTCGCCCGGTTCCCCCAGGGCTGCCTGCGCAGCGACCGGCGATCCAGCTTCGAGCAATGGGACCTGGCCACCGACGAGGCCCTGGCGCGCGAGACCGAGCTCGGCCTGTCGGTCATCGCTTCGGGCGAGACCCGCGACGGTGCTCGCCGGTTCGCGCAAGGCGCGGGCCGGCACGGGTCGTTCGCGTCAGCCGAGCCACCGCGCCCCTGAGACCGCCCACGGTGGGAGCGCACCCGCCGCGCGCCCGTTCGAGCGCGGGGCGGGCTCAGCGGTGCCTTATGCGTGGCCCGGGAGCTGGCCGCGGTGGTGGGGCGGGCCGGGGGGCGCCGAGCGCCACCCACCGGGGTGCTCGGTGTCGATGCCCTCGTAGGGCGGCACCTGCACCGTCACGTGCCCGCTCGTGCCACCGAGGATCACCGTGCGCAACGACACGTCGTTCGCCGCTGTGGTCTCCTTCAAGCGGCCATCCGGGTTGGCGGTGATCCGGATCTGGTACCGACCCGGCGGCAGGCCGGTCACGTCGATCGACTGGCCGGCCCGGGCCTGGAGGTAAGTGTCGCCCCAGCCGGTCATCAGCACCTCACGCACCCAGATCGAGCCGGCATCCCCGCATGCGGTGCGGAAGTCGCCGTTGCCCGGGTTCAACGACACACCCTTGGCCAGCAGGTCGATGCCGTCGCTGGGCGCGAGGCAGAACGCCTCCTTGCCGCTGGTCGCCACGGTCCTCCCGCCGGGGCCGATCAGGTCGTACTTGGCGAAGTCCTTGAAGTGCCAGTGCTGATGGCTCGGCCGGTCGTCGTACTCCATGGTCCCGGCCGGCACGTGGCCGATGGGCTTGCCGTCACGGAAGAAGAACTGATGGGCATCCATGACCGTGGAGGCCGGCCGCCGGAAGCCCTCGACCTTGAGCGGCCCCGGACCGGCGTTGTAGACGGTGGCGCCGAAGTCGAGGAGGTCGCGGCCGCCCTCGACGTGGGTCGAGATGCCGAGCGCCGGCAGCGCGACGAGGTCCGGCAGGACATCAGCCGGGACGGCCGCCGCCTCAGTGGCCGCCCCGGGCGCGGCGGGCACCCGCTCGCCGGCGCGCAGGGACGCTGCGGGAGCATCGTCGGGAGGCCGGCCCTGGACCCCCCGCGGCGCGAGGTGCGGCATCGTGACCGCCTGCGCGTCCACGTCGAACGTGACCGTCCGGTCGGTGGCCGAGATCCCCAGGAAGTCGGCCAGCTCGGCGCGCAGCTGCACCTTGAGGCGGTAGTGCCTGCCGGGCGCCAGCTTGAGCTGGCCCAGCGGGTCGCCGATCACCGAGCTCGCCCAGCCCTGCTCGACGCCCCACACCTGTCCCTTGGTGAAGGGATGGGTGCCGCACGGGAGCCCGAACGGGGTGTCTGGCGGCGCGTCGGGTCCGAGCCGGCTGGGCGTGCCCGCCCTCGGACAGAGGGCGCCCGACCCGTCGGCGAGCGTCCGGCCCGCGCTGTCGGTCCAGGTGAGGCGCAGCCCGTCGGCGAAGCCGTCCCAACCCTTGACGAGGGCGGGTGGGACCGTCCTCCAGTGGCCGCCGACCAGCGCCTCGGCGCGGATCGGCTGGCCGTATGCCGCGCGGCGCACCCGCACCTCGAAGCGCCCGCCGCGCGCTTCGAGGTTGAGGCTGGGGCTGAACGACGTGAACCCGCCACTCTCGGGCGGGAAGACCTGGGCGACGACGTGGGTGGTCGGCGCGTGCAGGCGCAGCGTGGCCGGTGGGGGCGCGGCCCAGACGGACGGGGCGGGCAGCACGACCAGGCTGCCGAGCGAGGCGAGGGCGGCCGGAACGGCGGCGCGTCGGACGAACGTCATGCAGGAAGCTCCTTGGATCAAGGGGCCCGACGAGGTCCAGCAGGCGTGCCCAGGTCCAGAGCTGGCTCGCCGAGGCGAGCGGGTGCTCAGACGGTGACGTTGCCCAGCACGATCGCCTTACGGCCGTCGGGCGACGGATCCGCCGCCGCGGCCATCAGCGTCCGTTGAGCAGCACGAAGAGCAGGATCGTCAGGACCACCGAGAGCACCAGGGACCCGAAGCATCCCAGGCGGTTCGAGAAGAAGAAGAACACGGCGCCGCCCTCCGAGCTGTATGGAGGGACGGCCGTACCCGTTCGCGGCGGTGCGGATGCACTCGGCGCCGCGTGCCCGGCGCGGGCACGGCGCCGTGGCGCGGCGGGCCCGGTACGGTGCGGCATGGCCACGGTGACCCCCTCGGCGACGCCCAACCCGAACGCGGTGAAGTTCACGCTGGACGCCCCGCTCGACGAGATGGTGAACATCACCCGTCCCGAGGACGCGGCGGCCACCCCGTTCGCGGCCGCCCTGTTCGCGCTCGACGGCGTGGTCGGCGTGTTCGGCACCGCCGACTTCGTGACCGTGTCGAAGTCCCCTGGCGCCGACTGGAACGTGCTCACCCCCGCCATCACCGCCATCCTCGCCGACCACCTCTGAGGCGCCGCGGTCACCCCGTCGAGGCCGCCGGACGGTGGCATCACGCTCACGCAGGGCGCGGGCGAAGGATCTCGCCGCTCTGCGTGGGCGCTATCGTGGCAAACGTCCTCCTGGGGGAACGACATGGGCGCGGCTCCCGGGACGGCGGTCTGAAGATGCACCCCCAGCCCCTGCCGAGGATCGATGCCCGAGGGTCCGACAAGCAGCCCCGGCGGCCCGCGTCGCCAGGCCGCAGCGTCCCCGCCCGGCGGTCCGCGGTCGGACTCGCAGCTGCGCCTGCTGGCCGAGTCGCTCCCCCACATCGTGTGGATGGCGCGGCCTGACGGGTCGGTCGACTACTTCAACCGGCAGGGAGCCGACTTCGTGGGCGGCCAGCCCGAGGACGCCCACGGCGGCGCCTGGGCCGCCTTGATCCACCCCGACGACATCGACCACGTGCGCCGCAAGTGGCAGCGCTCGATCGCCTCCGGCGACCCCTTCGACGACGAGTACCGGATCCGCGCCGCCGACGGCTCCTACCGGCTGCACTGGTGCCGGGCCTCGCCGATCCGCGGCTCGCGCGCCGAGATCGTGAAGTGGATCGGCACGGCGACCGACATCGAGGATCGTCGCCGCCGCGAGGATCACCCCACCGGCCACGATCAGGGTGTGCTCCGGTTCGGCGACCTGGCCATCGACCTGAGCTCACGCGAGGTCTGGTTGCGCCAGCAGCCGGTCGAGCTCACCCGCCGCGAGTTCGACCTCCTCAGCCACCTCGTGCTCGAGCGGGGCCGCACGATCACCCGCGAGCACCTGCTGGAGGTGGCCTGGTCGTCGTCGGCCCGCTGGCAGACCGCGGCCACCATCACCGAGCACGTCCGGCGGCTGCGCCTCAAGCTGGAGGAGGATCCCAGCGATCCCCGCCTCATCGTCACCGTGCGGGGCACGGGCTACCGGTTCGATCCACCCGACGAACCGCATCGGCTGGCGCTGCCCGACGAGAGCATCCAGTCGGCGCCGGAAGCCATGTTCCTGCTGCGCGGGGTCGAGGTGATCTCGGCCAACCCGGCCATGCTCGAGGTGCTGGCCGTCTCGTGCCTCGCCGAGATCGTCGGTCGACCGATCTACGAGTTCATCGCGCCGCGCTCGCTGGACGCGGCCCGGATCCGGCTCGAGCGCATCCAGGCCGGAAGCTGGCCCCGGCCCGAGGTCCTGACGCTCACGTGCAGCGACGGCCAGCACCGCACCGTCGAGGTGGCCAGCGCCCCGGTCGTGTGGAGCGGCGAGCCCGTCAGCCAGGTCACCGTCTGGCCGACCGCGCCCCCCGGGCAGATCCACGCGTCGGCCGACGCGGCGGTCATCGTCGCGAGCCCGGATTTCTCGATCCAGAGCTTCAACCCGGCGGCCGAATCGCTCTACGGCTGGAGCGAGGATGAGGTGGTGGGCCAGTCCGTGCTGGACGTGATCCCCTGGGCCGGCGACCCGGGCCGCGTCGCCGACGCCGCCGAGGAGCTGCGGCGCGACGGCCGCTGGCACGGCCATGCCCCCCAAGTCCGGCGCGACGGCAGCGTCGTGGTGGTCGACGCGTCGGTCACCCTGCTGCGCGACCTCACCGGCCAGGTCGTCGGCATCATCGCCGTCAACCGCGCCGTGCTCTCGCCCAGCTCCACCGCGGCGCCCGCGGCCAGCAATGCGGGAGCCGGCGAAGGCTGACACGTTCACAACATCGGCCCAACGAGCAGGCCGGATCCTCGCCACGCCGTCCTGCCGATCCGATGAAGGTGCCAGGCCTCCGATCGTGACGAGGGAACCCAACGTTTCGTAGACCGCCGCCCGGCGGCGCCAAGAAGCGAGGTGTCGGCAGATGGAGCGAACGAGCGCCGAGGAACACGATCGGGGACCCGACGCCGTTCCCGTCGCCGGCCCGCCCGACGCGATCGCACACGGTCGCGGCGCGCAGACGCTGCTGGACGAGCTGGACCGCCGGCTCGCGTCGGCCCCCCGCGCCCGCAACGCGACCGCCGTCGCCATGCTCATCGACGTCGACGACTTCACGGTGGTGAACCACGCCTACGGCCACCGCGCCGGCGACGAGGTGATGCGTCACGCCGAGCACGTGCTGCGCCTGGCGGTCCACGCCGACGACCTGGTCGTGCGGTTCTCAGCCGATTCGTTCTTCGTCTGCTGCTTCCACGGCCTGGGCCGGGATCGGGCCTGTGGCTACGCAGACCGGCTGCGCGCCGCCATGGGCCAGCGCCGCACCCTGGGCGACCACGACATCCACCTGCGGGCGTCGGCCGGCGTGGTCGTCGAAGGCGCCGCCCGCGTCAGCAGCGACGAGCTGCTGCAGAAGGCCGACGCCGCGCTCACGCGAGCCAAGGACGCGGGCAAGAACACGTCCTGGCTCTACGACGACGGCCTCCGCCAGCAGCTCTTGCGGCGTCTCGATCTCGAGGCGCTCGTGCGCCGAACGGTCCTCATCGGGCACGTGTCGCTCGCCTACCAGCCGATCGTGCGGCTCGAAGACGAGACGATCGTCGGCGCCGAAGCCCTCCTGCGCGTCGTGGGGGACGATGGCGAGGTGGTGCCGGCCGGCGAGCTCGTCGAGGCGGCCGAGCGCACCGGGTCGATCGTCGGCCTGGGGCTGCTGGTCCTGCAGGCGGCGTGCAAGGAGGCGGCGCGCTGGGGGCGCGCCCTGCCGGGGTGTCCGCTGACGATCGCGGTGAACCTCTCGGCCAGCCAGCTCGCGGAGGAGCACCTGCCCGACCTCGTGGCGACCGTGCTGCGCGCGACGAAGTTGGAGCCGTCGCTGCTGTGCCTCGAGATCACCGAGAGCGTGCTCATGGAGGACTCGGCACGGTCGATCCGTGACCTGGCCCGGCTCAAGGCGCTGGGGGTCCGGCTCTCCATGGACGACTTCGGCACCGGCTACAGCTCGCTCGCCTACCTCAAGCGGTTGCCGCTCGAAGCCATGAAGATCGACCGGTCGTTCGTGGCCGGGCTGCCCGACAGCCCCGAGGACGCGTCGATCGTCGCCGCCATCATGGGCGTGGCCCGCGGCATCGGGCTCGATGTCGTCGCCGAGGGCATCGAGGACCAAGCCCAGCTGGCGGCCCTGCGCCGCCTCGGCTGCGGCTATGGACAAGGGCACCTGTGGGCGCGGGCGGTCCCCGGCGACGAGCTGCTGGCGCTCGTCTGCGGCGCCGCCCACCACCCGAGGCCGGGCGACCCGGCTACTTCCGCCCGCGGATAGCGTCGCGCACCCGATCGGCCACCGCGGCGAACGGCCCGACGACGAGGTTGCCGAGCGCGCTCTCGGGGCTGTGGGGGTGCGGGTGGGTGGGCGCCACCTTCTCGGCCGCCTCGAGAGCCTCGGCCATCGTGCGGAGCGTCTCGTCGTCGTGCATCTCGCGCAGGAGGCGGAACTCCTGCTCTTCCTCGTTCGACGCGTGCGTCTCGACCATCTGGCGGAACTCGTTCAGCCGCGCCTCGAACTCCGGGGAGTCGACGCCGATCTTCTCGAGGTCGGCCAGCGCCTGCTTCGCCTTGTCCTCTTCCTCGAGCCGCTGGCGCACGATCTCGTCGGCACCCTCGGCCCGCCGCACGGCCGGGTGCACGACCTCCTCCTCGGCGGTCTCGTGCGCGGCGAGCAGGCGCACGAGGCACTGGAAGACCTCCTCGCGGCCGCCGGGCGCGGCCTCGCTCACCTGCTGGAACAGCCGGCGGACCTCCTGGTGCTGCTCGGTCAGCAGCTGGACGACATCAGGGCTCTGGGGTTGGTCGGTAGCGGTCATCACGTCTCCTTCTCCAGTCCGAAGCGCGACCGTTCCCGTCGCCACGCCTGGGTAGACCCGGACGCCACGACGGCTCCGAGACTCACTCGTCGGGGGACGCGCGCCGCAGCGCTTCGACGCACGCCCGCGACCTCCTTCACCCGTTTGCATGATTGTCCCGAGGGGGCACCGCGGCTTCGGTAGCCTTCCGGCCGGCACCCGGCGAACCCGTCGGGAGGGTGTGCCCGCTGCGGCGGGCTGACGGGGGAAGAGCATGAATCGCTGGTTGAGCTCTGGAGTCGTCGCGGTCCTGAGCTGCGCGTGCCTCGGCACGGTGGCCATCGATGCGACCATCGCGTCTGCTGCGGCAGCGCCGCCCGCGAGCGCACCGCTGATCCCGCGCTACACGTCCATCCCGTACCGCGGCTCCCACACGGCGGCCCAGCGGCAGGCCCAGGCCGCAGCCGGCGCGACCGTCCCGCTCTGGTCGCACACCGACCAGTTCGCCAACCGCAGCTGGACCTACCAGATGGTCGGCAAGGACCCGTTCGTCGCCCAGGCGACCGGCACGACCACGGTCGACACGATGATCATCCCGGTCAAGATGAACTTCACCAACGGGATGTCGACCGATGCCAGCACGGCCGACGCCTCCTGCTCGCAGACGAAATCCGCGATCACGCAGATCAAAGAGTCACCGATGCTCACCAACCACGCGTGGACGATGGGGGGCAAGAGCATCGGCACGACGCAGTACGCCGACGCGTTCCGGCGAGCGAACTTCTACGCGCAGACCAAGCCGGGCGGCATCAACTCGAGCTACCACCTGCTGCTGAACCCGGTGAACAAGCCGCTGATCACCATCAACGCCAACGGTGCCGGCTCCGCCCGGGCCGGCGCGGGCTGCGGCACGCTCGGCTTCGTGGACTTCAGCGCCTTCGACAACTACGTCCGCACGAGCCTCTTCCCGGCGCTGGCGTCCAAGGGCGTGTCGCCGACGACGTTCCCGATCTTCGTGCTCTACAACACGGTGCTGACCGACGGCGGGAGCTGCTGCATCCTCGGGTACCACAGCGCCTTCGACAACCCGGCCTTCGGCAACGCCGTGCAGACCTATGGCATCTCCGGCTATCAGGCGACGACCGACTTCCCCGTCGGCTACCGCGACGTCTCGACGCTCTCCCACGAGGTGAGCGAGTGGACCGACGACCCCAACGTCGGCAACCCCACGCCACCGTGGGGCCACATCGGCCAGCAGTCGGGATGCCAGGGCAACCTCGAGGTCGGCGACGCGCTGTCGGGCACGGTGGTCCCGACGCTGATGCCCAACGGCATCACCTACCACCCGCAGGAGATGGTGTTCGCGTCGTGGTTCTACCGTGAGCCGGTCAGCACGGGCGTCAACGGCTGGTACTCGTCCAACGGCACGTTCACGACGCCGCCCCCGGTGTGCGACGTGGCCTACCCGCCGACGAACGTCAAGGCCACGGGCGGCAACCACCAGGTCGCGCTGAGCTGGACCGCGCCCTACCAGACCGACCCACCGACCGTGGGGTACCGGGTCATCCCCTATGCCGACGGCCAAGCGCTACAGAACCGGGTCTTCAACTCCACGGCCACCACGCAGACGATCACCGACCTGACGAACGGCGTCGCCTACCGGTTCAAGGTCCAGGCGTTCAACAACTCCAGGTTCGGCCTGTACGCCGACATCACGCCACCGGTGGTCGCGCCGTTCGCCAACGCGACCGGGTTCATCGACCGGCAGACGCGGGACTTCCTGGGACACGCGGCCACACCAACCGAGCTCCTCGCCGAGCTCGCGCAGCTCAACGCGGACAAGACGGCGCCGGCCTACGTGACGTCGCTCCGACGAGGGACCGACGCCACCACCAACGTCGACCCGACCACCCGGCTGTACTCCGCGTACTTCCTCCGCATCCCCGACATCAGCGGCCTGTCCTACTGGATCGGCAGGAAGCGCGGCGGCACCCCGCTCGGCGACATCTCCAACGCGTTCGCGGCGTCGAAGGAGTTCTCCGACCGCTACCACTCGCTCACCAACCGCGCGTTCGTGGAGCTCGTGTACACGAACGTGCTGGGCCGGTCGGGCGACAAGAAGGGCGTCGACTTCTGGACGGCGCAGCTCGACGCCAAGAAGAAGACGCGCGGCGAGGTCATGATCGGCTTCAGCGAGTCGGGTGAGTACAAGACCAAGCAGGCCCCCTCGGTGGACGTGGCCGTGACCTGGATCGACATGCTCGCGGCCTCGCCCGACAAGGCCACCTTCGACACCTGGGTCACCAACCTCACCACCGGGGGCAAGACGGTCGGCGACCTGGCCGCCTTCTTGTTCGCCGACGCGCGCTACGCCACCCGCCTCGGCCTCTGATCCACCGGTCGCCGAAGCGATCCGCCGGCCAGCGACGACCGGCGGATCGTCAACGCGGGTCGAGCCAGAGCGAGTGGACGGCCTCGCGCACGAGCGCGACGGCGATGAGGAGCGCAGCCGCCGCGTCCGACCACCACCAGCCGAAGAGGTGGTGGAGCGCCGTGGCGAGCAGGGCGAACGACCCGAGGAGCGCGCCGGCCGCGCTGAGCACCCCATCGGTGCGGAGCGCGCCGCTCTCCAGCTGCCCGGCGAGCCGGACCTTCCAAGCCGCGAGCACGGGAAGCACGAGGACCGACGCCACGGCCAGCCCGGTGCCGATGGCCGTGCTGCGCGGGACTGACCGCGTCACGAGTGACGTGATCGCGCCGATGACGAGATAGCCCGCGATCGCGATCAGCGTCATGGCGACGGCCCGATGGGCCAGGTGCTCGACGCGCTCGGCCCGCTCCGGCTCGCGGTGCTCGACCCGGAACCGCCACACGAGCACCGCCGACGCCGACCCGTCGACCACCGCGTCCAGGCCGAACCCGACGAGCGCCAGCGCGTGCGCGGCCAGTCCGGACGCCACCGCCGCGACGCCGACGACCAGCGCCCAGGCCACCGAGAGCAGCGAGACGCGGATCGCGGCACGGATGAGCTCAGGTCGCGCGGGCGTTGGCACCGGCGCATGATGGTCGCCCCGGGGGCCCCGGGTCGATCGGAGCGGCGCCCGCGTGCCCAGACCAGCGGTCGCTGGAGTGGTTCACCACGAGTTCACGCGGCCGCCGGAGGCCGCGGGTAGCTGCGGCGTTCACCACGAGTTCACGCTGTCTCGGGAGGCGCGGTGAGCCTCCACGAAGAACTCTTCTTCACCCCGTCCGGTCCACTCCGTGAGGATCTCCGTGCTCCACCTCCGTTCTCCCCGCCTGCGCCGCGCCGCCCTCGTGCCCGTCGCGGTGGCGTTCGCCCTCGCCGTGAGCCAGGTCGTCA
>JAODBM010000220.1 GCA_025463985.1 Acidimicrobiales bacterium | reverse complement strand
GATGGACCTCGCCCGCCGGTCGGCGCCGACCGAGTCCGTGCAGCCCGGCGCCAACGCCGCCGCCATCGCCCAGCGCGACGCCATCGCCGCGAGCGGGCCGGCCGCGACCGCGACGAGCCCGAAGTGGACGGCGTACGGTCGTGGACCCCTGGTCGGCGACGCCCCGCAGTTCAGCCGGGTCGCCACCGGGGGCCACGCCGATCTCGGCGGGCGTGTCAACCACTTCGCGTACGACCCCACGGCGCGACGCATGTATGCCTCAGCAGGCCAGGGCGGCGTCTGGGCGCTTGACGACGGGTCGACCACCTGGCGATCGGTGGGCGACGGGCTGCCGACGCAATCCGTGGGCGGCCTCGCGTTCAGCCCGGCGAACGGTGGCACGCTGCTGGTCACCACCGGCAACGACGTGTTCGGCGGCGGCACGACCTTCGCCGGTGTCGGCGCCTTCCGATCGACCGACGGTGGCACCACGTGGAAGAAGGCCACGGGCGTGCCCGACGGCGTGAACTCGTTCCAGGTCGCCGTCGACCCGAGCCAGCCGAAGGTCGTCTACGCGGCGACCGGTGCCGGGCTCTTCCGCTCGACCGACGCCGGCGCGTCGTACACGAACGTGCGGTTGCCGGTGTCGCCGAAGGGCTCGACCCCCAACTGCTCGGGCGCGCTGCCCACGGTGGAGGGCTGCTTCCTCGCCAACATCGTGACCGACGTCGTCGTCCGCGCCCCCGGAGGGGCTGGAGCGAACAAGAAGGGCGGCGCGGTGATCGCCGCCGTGGGTTGGCGGGCTGGCTCGAAGACCAACAAGAGCAAGTCCTATCCGAGCTACGTCGAGTCGCCCGGCAACGGCCTCTACGCGAGCCCGACCGGCGGGGTCGGCTCGTTCGCCAAGATCGACACGGCCACCTCGATGTTCGGCGGCGGCGACCAGACGAAGCTCGGGCGCATCGAGCTGGGCGCGGCCAGCGGCCCCACCCAGAACCACGACTACCTGTACGCCATCGTCCAGAACGCCGGTCCCTTCCAGGGCGGCTCCGACGTGTTCGGCGTCGACGCGCCGGGCGCGCCGGGCGCGCCGTCGGTCACGTCGACGTACCTGAAGGGCATCTACTCGTCGGCCGACTTCGGCAAGACGTGGACGCTGATGACGACGGCCACGCAGCTGGCGGCGCCCACGACCGGGACGTCGCTCACCGGTCTGGCCTGCGAGAACCCGCTCCAGACCTACTGCCCCGGCATCCAGGCCTGGTACAACGCGTGGATCAAGCCCGATCCGACGCGGGCCGACGCCGCCGGCGCGCCCACCCGGCTCACGTTCGGCCTCGAGGAGGTCTGGCAGAACCGGCTCTCCGACAAGGGCATCGCCGCCGCCGGCCCGACCGACTTCCAGGTGATCGCCTCATACACCGGCGGCACGTCGTGCCTGTTCCTCATCATGGCGTTCCCGGCCTGCCCCACGGCCTCCGGCTACGGCCACACGACGCTCCACCCCGATCAGCACGACGGCATCTTCGTGCCGGACGGCAAGGGTGGCGTCACGCTGTACGCCGGCAACGACGGCGGCGTCGGCCGGCAGCACGCCGCGCCGGCGCAAGCGTTCAGCAACGCCAACTGGGGCCGGGGATTGAACAACGGCTTCAACACGCTGATGCCGTACAGCGCGGTCATGGCGAAGGACGGGATCGCCTACGGCGGCCTCCAGGACAACGGCCAGATGCGCGTCGAGGGCGCGACCGGACGCCAGTACATGACCCACGACGGTGACGGGACCTGGAGCGCGGTCGACCCCGACAACAGCAACGTGGTCTACGAGCGCCAGCCGGGCTCCGGCATCGAGCGGAGCAGCGACGGCGGCAAGACGTGGACCGTGCTGTCGAAGCCGTCGGACACGTTCCAGTTCGTGAACCCCTTCGCGATGGACCCCTTCTCGGCCGAGCACCTGCTCGACGCGGGCAACAAGGTGTGGGAGTCGACGACGGGCGGCAGCGGTTGGACGCAGGTCTTCAACCTCGGGACCTCCCCGGCCGGCGCGCCGTACGCGATGTCGGCGATCGACGTGCGATCGAAGCCTTCCGGCACGCCGTTGCCCACCGGCCCGCACACGCCGAACTTCGCCTACACCGACGGCGGCTCGACGGTCCCGAACCCGACGTCGGGCACCAACCCGACCGACGTGCCCGGGAGCTACGTCGACCACCCGTTCACGATCGGCGCCAAGGACGGCGACGCCCGCCTCGACCTCGGCATCAAGTGGCAGGACCCGAAGCTCGACTGGGACCTCTACCTGTACCGCAACGAGGCCAGTGGCCCGGTGCTCGTGGCGAGCTCGACGTCGGGGAACCTCAGCACCGGCGTGGCCTCCGAGTCGCTCTCGGTCGCCAACCCGGCCCCGGGCAGCTACTACGTCCGCGTCGTGAACTACCAGGCGACCGGCACCTTCAACGCCACCGCGACGTTCGCACAGCGGACCACGGCCATCGCCTCGCAGATGCGCGACGTGGCCTACGTCGGGTTCTGCGGCACGTGCGACGTGCTGAACGCCCGCCCGTTCGACAGCGGCATCGCCACGAACGTGGGCTCAACGCCGGCGGCGCCGTTGACCCCCGGCGGCTGGCACCGGGCCAAGGCCAAGGGGCTGCCGAAGCGCTACATCACGTCGATCGTGAGCGACCCGGGCAACCCCAAGACCGTGTACGTGACGCTCGGCGGCTACTCCCGCCGTTGGCTGCCGGTCGGGGCGATGGGCGAGCAGCCCGATCCCGGGACCGGCCACGTGTTCAAGTCCAACGACGCCGGCGACACGTTCGTCGACATCAGCGGGAACCTGCCCGACGGCCCGGCCGAGTCCGTCCTGGTGTACCAGGGCCACCTGATCGTGGGCACCGATGTCGGCGTCTTCATGTCGCCGGGCACGACCGGCCAGTACCAGCTGCTCGGCACCGGCCTTCCCAACGCCCCGGTGTTCACGGTGGCCCTGAAGCCCAAGGCCAAGGCGACCGAGCCCGACACGCTCTACGTCGCCACCCATGGCCGCGGGATCTACACCTACGTGTTCCCCCTGCACCGGTAGCCGTTCGGTCCCGCGAGAAGGCGATCCAGGTGGTCAGCGCCGGGCAACGTGGCCCGGTGCGTCGGCCGCCTGATCGCCGTGCGCCCAGCCGGGCACCTCGGCGCTCACCGGGAGCGGTCCGGGCTTGGCCAGAAGGAAGCCCTGGCCCCAGGGCACGCCGAGCGTGCGCAAGGCGTGCAGCTCCCCGGCGCACTCGATGCCCTCTGCGACGATCAGCGCGTCGATCTCGCCGGCGAACATGACGAGCGCCGCGGCCAGGGCACGACGAGCGGGGTCGTTGTGGAGGTCGCGGGTCAGCTCGAGGTCGAGCTTGATGATCTCGGGCCGCAGCCGCAGGAGGTGTTGGAGACCGGCGTAGCCCGCCCCGGCGTCGTCGACGGCGATGCGCACGCCGAGGGCGCGCAGGTCGTCGAGCGCAGCGATCAGCGTCGGGTAGTCGTCGACGCGCTCCTGCTCGGTCAGCTCGAGGACGATCCGCGAGCCGTGCACGGCCAGGATCGATGCGAGCTGAGGTCGCGTCGCGGTCGCCGGCGACGCGTTGACCGACATGAACGCGTTCGGGCGCAGCTCACGCATCTGGGCCACGGCCGCCTGGATGGCGGCGAGCTCGAGCTCGACCTGGAGGTCGACCGTGCCGGCCTCCTCGAACCACTCGTTCGGGGCTCGGAGCGGCTCGTCGGGGATCCGGGCGAGGGCCTCGACCCCCGCGACCGCGCCGGTGCGCAGGTCCACGATGGGTTGGAACACCATCGGCAGCGGGGCGGCGCGCAGCACCTGCTCCACGCGAGCGCGGCGGACGTCCAAGTCGTCGGCCCGGCGCCGGTCCTGTTCGGTCCGCTCGTCGAGCTCGGCCTGGAGCTGCTCGTTGTGCTGCTGCACCGTTCGGTAGAGCTGGCGGGTCTCGAGCAGGTTCCGAACGCGCTGCACCGTCTCGATCGGGTCCAACGGCTTGGTCAAGAAGTCCTTCGCCCCGGCGTCGAGCGCTCGCTCTCGCGCCCGGGCCGTGGCGTCGGCGGTGAGGACGAGCACCGGCAAGAAGGTGTCGGCGGGCAGCGCGCGGTGGAGTGCCGCGAGCACCGCGTAGCCGTCCAGGTGCGGCATGTGGAGGTCGAGCAGAAGCAGGTCGGGCTGCAGCTCCACGCACCGATCCACGACCAGCCGTGCATCGGTGAAGCTGTGCACGTTGCTCACGCCAGCGGTGCGGAGCAGGCGCTCCACGAGCAGCACGTTCGACGGGTTGTCGTCCACGACGATGACGGTCGCCTCAGCGAACGCTGCGGGCACCGCGGTGGCCAACGTGACGGCCCCTTCGCCACCACGCGTCGGCACCGTCGGTCCCATCCTCCGTCAGGTCGGCATCTCGGCTTCATACTTTAGGTGACGCGGGTTCGACCGATGGGGTGAGACGGGTACCGGAGCTGGTCTCGAGCCGCCTCCACTCCGGGAACACGACAGAGCTGGAGAAGACCGTTGTCTGCCACCCTTCGACCATCGAGGCACCGAGGCGGGCACCTCCTGCCGGCACTCGTGCTGTTCGTGTTCATGGCGGGCTCCCTTGGGGCGTTCCTCATCACGCGCCGGGTCGTCAGCGACCAGGAGCAGCGCGCCCTCAAGGAGCGGACGGGCGAGGTGGCAGCCCTGCTCTCCAGCTCGACGGGCAGCACCACCACGTCGCTGGAGGTCCTCGGCGCGCTCGGCTCGTTGCGCGATCCCGAAGCCGTGCGCCTCTTCGGCCTGTCCGGTGCGCCGCTCACGCGGCGGGGCTCGGTGGCCTTGGCGGTCGCCGTGGCGGACCCGCAGGGGTTCACCGTCGTCGCCGCGATCGGTGACGGCCCGGTCGCAGGCACGAGGCTGACCGGGGACCGGGCGCGGCTGGTGGCGCGGGCGCTGGCGTCCCGTGGGCTCGTGACGGTCCTGGTCTCGGACCCGAAGGGCAAGCGGCTGATCTCCGCCCTGCGCGCCCCGGGCAGGCGTCAGGCGGTGGCGTATCAGGAGTCCGTGGTCCGACCGTCCACGCCGATACCGTCGTCGGCCAACTCGGCGTTCCGCGAGCTGCGGGTGGCCCTCTACACAGCGCGCACCGCCGACACGAACCGGCTGTTGCTGACGACCGAGGCGCGGCTCCCCCTGACCGGCCGGGTGGAGCGTGTCCCGTTCCAGGTCGGTACCGACACGTGGCTGCTCACCGTCGGAGCCCGCTCCTCGCTGGTCGGCTCGTTCGCGAACCTGTCCCCGTGGCTGATCCTCGCGGGCGGTCTGCTGACGGGCCTCCTTGCCGCCGCCGTCGTCGAGATCCTCGCCCGGCGGCGCACCTACGCGCTCGACCTCGTCGCCGAGCGCACGGAGGAGCTGGACGAGACCCGCGCCTTCCTCGAACGCCTCCTGTCGGCCGCTCCGGTCGTCGTGCGTCGCATCACCATGCCGGACCGACGGATCTCCTACGTGAGCCCCAACGTCGAGCGGCTGTTCGGCGTGACCGAAGCGGAGGCGCGAGCGCCCGAGCTCGTCATCAACCGCGTCCACGGCGATGACCAAGCCGCGTTCGGTGCCGCGCTCGATCGCGTGGCCGAGGGGTCATCGGCCCGTGAGGAGATCGAGTACCGGCTTCGGCGGACCGACGACTCCTCGGGATGGGTGGCCGCCGTCCTCGTGCCCGAGCTCGACAGCGACGGTGCGATCGTCGCCGTGCTCTGGTACTCGACCGATGTCGACGGCCGACACCGGGCCGAAGACGCGCAGCGCGAGGCGCAGGAGGCAGCCGACCAGGCCAATCGTGCCAAGAGCGAGTTCCTGTCGCGGATGAGCCACGAGCTCCGCACTCCCCTGAACGCGGTGCTGGGGTTCGGTCAGCTCCTCGAGCTCGACCCGCTCACGGACGAGCAGTCGGAGTCGGTCGAGCAGATCCTGAAGGGCGGCCGTCATCTGCTGGACCTCATCAACGAGGTCCTCGACATCTCGCGCATCGAAGCCGGTGAGCTGGGCCTGTCTCCTGAGCCGGTCCTCGCGCGTGAGCTCATCCAGGAGACCGTCGACCTGATCCGCCCGATCGCCGACCAACGCGGCATCCAGCTGATCGTCGAGCGGTCTGCCTCGTGCGACTGCTACGTCTACGCCGATCGTCAGCGCGCCAAGCAGGTCCTGCTCAACTTGATGTCCAACGCCGTGAAGTACAACCGGCTCCGGGGCACGGTGGCCATCTCATGCGAGGAGATCGATCCGACCCGCGTCGCGATCTCGGTGCTCGACACCGGTCCGGGCATCGCCGCCGAGCGGCTCGGCCTGCTGTTCATCCCGTTCGAGCGCCTCGGCGCCGAGGACACCGACGTCGAAGGCACCGGCATCGGCCTCGCGCTGTCGCAACGGCTGACCGAGGCGATGTCGGGAGCGTTGCTGGTCAGCAGCGTCCTCGGCAAAGGCAGCACCTTCACCTTCGAGCTCCCACGTGTCGAGGGGCCCGTCGAGCGGTTCGAACGCCTCAACGGCGATGCCGAGATCGACATCCCCGTCGGTCCCGATCGACGCAAGATCCTGCACATCGAGGACAACCTGTCCAACCTCAAGCTCGTCGAGCGGATCTTCGCCCGTCGCGATGACGTCGACGTCGTCGCGGCCATGCACGGTCGCCTCGGGCTCGAGCTCGCCCACGAGCATCAGCCAGCACTCATCCTGCTCGACCTTCACCTGCCGGACATGGACGGCGACCACGTCCTCCAGCGGCTGCGTGACGACCCCGTCACCGCATCGATCCCCGTGGTGATGGTCAGCGCGGACGCCACGCCGGGACAGGTCCGCCGGCTGCTCTCCGCCGGCGCCACCGCCTACCTGACCAAGCCGATCGAGGTCTCGGACCTGCTCAACGTCCTGAACGACGCCCTGGGGACGGCTGACGTGCCGTAGGTGGCGGGTGCGGAGGGTCGACTCCGCCCATCGGGTGGCTCAAGTCGACCGACCGCGAACGCCTCCTCGCGTCGGGCGCGCTCGTAGGCTTGGCCGAATGTCACGAGCCGGTTCGCTCCTCGCGCGGCCGGGCACGGAGGCGGTGTTCGTCCCGGGCCACCCGGCCCGCACAGGCCGGTTGGCGATGTGGCAGCCGGGACGTACTCCCGAGACGTTCACCGAGACCGTGGAGCTGGTGCTCTCGGAGGAGGGGAGCGTCCGGCGTCGGGTGGCACCGGCGATCTACCTGCCGGTCGTGGACGCGATCGATGCTCTGGTGGAGCTGGCGCCAGGCACGCCGGCGGGCCCTTCCGTCCACGGCTGGGCTGCCGTCACCCGAGGTGCGCTCCACCTCATCGCCCGCGGGCGCTTGCTGCCCGCAGTCGACCACGACGGCGTGGACGGGTGGCGCATCGGCCCGCTCGACGCCGAGGACCTGGCCATGCGAGACGCCCTGGCCGACGCGCTGCCACCCGCAGCCCATGCGACCGCGCTCGCCGGGAGCGCGCCGCGGCGCGTGTCGTCGCCCCGCTGGTTGGTGGCGCGGTTCTGGGACGCGGTGGCCGACGTCTACGTGCGCACGGCGGCCGCCCCGGCAGTCGCGGGGCACGAGGCGTTCGCGGCGCGGGCGCCCGTGGTGCTCCTGCCGGCCCGGCCGTTCGGCGGGGCAGGAGCGGACGGGCGCTCGAGCGCGACGCCGGCGTGGCTGACCGCCACGGCCTCGTCGGTCGAGGCCGAGGTGACGGTGGCCCTGCGCCTCGAGGACGCCGGCGGCGACCCCGCCGGGGCTCCCGGTCCCGCGGCTGACGGCACCCTGTTCCGGGCGGTGCTCGAGCTCGGGAGCGTGGCGGATCCGAGCCTCGTCCTCGACGCCGTCGACCTGTGGGCCGCGCCCCAGGCCATCGCCACCCGCTTCGGCGCCGAGGTGGAGGACGCCGTGCTCCTCGCGCTGCGCCGCGGCGCGCGCGTCTGGCCGCCGGCGGCGCGGCTGCTCGACCAGCCCCGGCCCAGCGAGATCGACCTCAGCGGCGAGGAGGTGGAGGAGCTGTTCGGCCCGGTGGCCACCGAGCTGGCGGGGTGCGGGATCGAGGTGCGGTGGCCGGCCGGCGTGCTGCGGGCCGTGCAGCTCACGCCAGTCGTCGCATCGCCCGCGGTAGGGGCCGACCGGCGAGCCGGCCTCGACTTCGGGACCCTGTGCCAGCTCCGCTGGGACGCATCGATGGATGGCCAGGCGCTCGACGCCGAGGAGATGGCGGTGTTGGTCCGGGCCAAGCGCGGCGTGGTGCGCCTGCGCGGGAAGTGGGTGCGGGCCGATCCCGCGCAGCTGGAGCGGCTCAACCGTCGCCGCAACGTGTCCGCAGGAGAGGCGCTGGCGGCGGCGCTGAGCGGCGAGCTCTTGGTGGACGGCGACCAGATCCCGGCCGTGGTCGAAGGTCCGCTGGCCGCGCTCGCCGAACGGCTGGGATCCGTGGCTGACCGCCGGCTGTGGCAGGAGCCGGACGGCCTGGTCGGCGAGCTGCGGCCGTATCAGCGAGACGGTGCGGCCTGGATGGCGGAGATGGCCGAGCTCGGGCTGGGCGGCGTGCTGGCCGACGACATGGGCCTCGGGAAGACCGTGCAGCTCCTGGCACTGCACCTCTCCCGGCACCCGGTGTTGCCCGCCCGGGCCGCCGGTGGGAGCGGCGGGGCGGCGGCCCCGACGCTGGTGGTCTGCCCGGTGTCGGTGCTCGGCAACTGGGCCCGGGAGGCCGCCCGCTTCGCGCCCCGCATCCCCGTGCTGCGCTATCACGGCGCGGCGAGGTCGCTCGACGACCTGCCGGCGGACGCCCTCGTGCTCACCACCTACGGCGTGGCCCGTCGCGAGGCGAGCGCGCTGGCCGAGCAGCGGTGGGGTCTGGCGGTGGCCGACGAGGCCCAGGCCATCAAGAACCCGGTGAGCCGCACGGCGCGGGCCATGCGGCGCATCCCGGCCGACGCCCGGTTCGCCCTCACCGGCACGCCGGTCGAGAACCGGTTGGTCGACCTTTGGGCGTTGCTCGACTGGACCACGCCCGGGCTGCTGGGTCCGCTCGACCAGTTCCGGCGCGAGGTGGCGGTGCCCGTGGAGCGCGAGCGTGATGCCGACGTGGCCGCGGCCCTGGCTCGCCTGGTGCGGCCGTTCGTGCTGCGGCGCCGCAAGACCGACCCCGACATCGCCCCCGAGCTCCCACCCAAGACGGAGTCCGACTGCATCGTCCCCCTGACCACCGAGCAGGCCGTCCTCTACCGGGCCACGGTGGAGGAGGTGTTGGAGCAGGTCGAGAACGCCGAGGGCATCGCCCGCCGCGGCCTCGTCCTGAAGCTGCTCACCGGGCTGAAGCAGATCTGCAACCACCCCGCGCAGTACCTCAAGCAGGCCGGTCCGGTAGCCGGGCGGTCCGGCAAGCTCGAGGCCGTGACGGAGCTGGTCGACACGATCTGCTCCGAGGGGGCGTCGGTGCTGGTGTTCACCCAGTACGTCTCGATGGGGCACCTGCTGCGGGCGCACCTCGAGGTGCCCGGTCGGCCGGCCCAGTTCCTCCACGGTGGCGTGTCGATGGCGAGGCGCCAGGAGATGGTCGACCGGTTCCAGGCCGGCGAGTTCCCGGTGTTCGTGATCTCGGTGAAGGCCGGCGGCACCGGGCTCAACCTCACCCGAGCCACGCACGTCATCCACTACGACCGCTGGTGGAACCCGGCGTTCGAGGATCAGGGTTCGGACCGGGCGTGGCGGATCGGGCAGGGCCTCCCGGTCCAGGTGCACCGCATGATCTGCGAGGGGACGGTCGAGGACCGGATCTCCTCGCTGCTGGCCGAGAAGCGCACGATCGCCGACGCGGTCGTCACGTCCGGCGAGGGCTGGGTCTCGGAGATGGGCGACGACGACCTGCGCATGCTCGTCGCGCTCGGCACCGACCGCGACGAGGTCGACGCATGGTGAGGCGCTTCGGGCACACCTGGTGGGGGCAGGCCTGGATCGAGGCGCTCGAGACCAAGGCGGGCATCGATCCCAACCGGCTGCCGCGGGGCCGGACCTACGCACGCCAGGAGCGGGTGGTGCGCCTCGAGCTGCGACCCGGCCACATCACCGCGCTCGTCCGGGGCAGCCGGGCGTTGCCCTACCGGGTGAGCATCGTGGTCCCCACCCATGGCGACCGCGAATGGGCCCAGGTCGCCGCCGCGATCGCCGGCCGGGCCGCGCACGCGGCGGCGCTGCTCGACGGTGAGCTCCACCCCGGGGTGCTGGCCGACGCGAGGGCGGCCGGCGTCGAGCTGCTCCCGCGACCCGGTGACCTGCGACCGCGCTGCTCGTGCCCCGACTGGGCCGACCCCTGCAAGCACGCGGCCGCGGTGTTCTACGAGGTGGCGGACGTGCTCGACGGCGACCCGTTCGCGTTGTTCGCCCTCCGCGGCCGGACCCGCGAGGCGCTGCTGGGCGAGGTGCGGGCGGCGCGGATCCGCTCCGCCTCGCAGGCCGGTGCGCCCGGTGCGCCCGGTGCGCCCGGTGCCGATCGAGTCGGCGCGTCCGGCGACGTCGGGAGCGCCACTGGCGTCGGGCCCGGTGGCTCGGGACGCATGGTGGCGGAGGCCTTCGGTGGCGGGGCCATGATCGACCCGGGGATGTTGGCGCGGGATGCGTGGACCCGAGCACCGGCGCTGCCGCCCGACCGGCGCGAGACCCCGCGGGCCCCCGGAACGCCGGCGGCCTGGCCCACCGACCCGCCCCGAGATGCACCGTTCACCGCCGCCGGCCTCACCGAGCTGGCCGCCGACGCCGCGCAGCGAGCGTGGGCGCAGCTGGCCGAAGGCGCGCCGAGCGGGCTCGATCTCGACGAGCGGACCGACCTGGCCCGCCGGGCCGCCGGCACCCTCGACCGGCCCGAGCGGCTGCGGGAGCTGTCGCGGCGGGTCGGCCTCCCCCTCGCGCAGCTCACCCACCAGGCCTTGGCGTGGCAGCACGCCGGAGCCGAGGGGCTCGAAGCGGTCACCGAGGCGCTCTGGAGGCCTCCCGCGTCGCTGGTCGACCAGGCGCTGGCAGCGTTCGACGAGGCCCACGTCGCCGCCGAGGAGGTGCAGGTCCGGTCGAACCGGTTCACCGCCGGCGACGTCCAGCTGCGCGTCTCGTCCGACGGCCGCTGGTGGCGCTACGAGCGCCGCGGTCGCACCTGGGAGCTGGCCGAGCCGCCCGCCGCCGACCCCGGAGCCCTGCTGTCCGGCTAGCTCGCAGTAGCGCAAGGCGGAACCACGGCGAGCTGAGCTCCACGACTGGGAGGCGCTCCGTGTCGCCGGCTCATCGGAGTCGGGCCGGGTTCGCTCAGTGCTCTTCGGTGAGGATCTCCAGGACCTCGTGGGCGCGCCAGCGCAGCTGACCTCGCGGGCCCGGGCCCGCCCCGACGAGCACCCCGAGCTTCTCGACATGACCGTGCGACCAGCAGTCCGCCGCGCGCTGCCGAACGGGGCGTCAAGGTATCGATCGGCGTCTATCGGCGGCAGCCACGACCAGAAACGAAATCAAGAGTTGCTTTCGGGTCGTGCGCCGACCAGCAACGTTCCGAAACAGTCGTCGCGGCCCCGGGGCGTCGTGAGAAGACCGCGCCCCCGGGCTCGCAACGGGTCTATGGAGCGGGTCGCGGCGACGTCGCCGGCGGTGTGACCACCCGCAGCGTTCCCACGGAGTTCGGCCTCGCGCCTGGAGGTGTTCGACGTCCGCCACAAGCGGGCGCGCAAGCGCGCCGACATCCTTCAACCAGACAGTTGTGGAGCTTGGCCCGCACGCTCACGGGGACCGACGGCGGATCCAACGATCGCAACAAGCCGAAGGAGGCGTGCAGGGCGACGACCGGGTTACCCACGCCCCCCGGGTGTGAACCGTCGTCGATCCACCGGGTCACCCGACACGACGCGACGACTGTTGTACCGCCGCCGGCCGGGGAGAGGGGCCCACACGTTGATCCTGAACCTCTCGTCGAGTGGGCCGCCCGGGATTTGAACCCGGAATCGGTCGGGAGATCGCTTCATCGCACGTGTACGATCATCGCGTCGAGGGCATGTTGGCCGACGTGGCCGAGGTCGAGCTTCACGACGAGGTGGTCCGATGGAAGCTCAGCTTGGAGGACGCGGAATGGGATCGGACGGTCGTCGTGATCGACCGACTGTGCGATCTGGGAGCCGCGACGCGGATGCCGTTCTCAGAGCGTTGGGCGACGGACTGTTCGAGCTGCGCTTCGCCCTTGGCCCGACGGCTCGCAGGATCACCTACCGGTTCACGAAGCACGGACGGATCGTGTTGCTGACCACGTTCCGCAAGCAGCGACAGAGCGAGCAGGCAGAGCTGGCGCGTGCGCGAAGGGCGGCCGAGGCATGCGCTCGCCGCTACCCCTGACGAAGGAGCGATGACGATGGCGAACTACTCCCGCTGGGACGACCTCAAGAACCGGCGCCCTGCGCCCACCGATGAGGTGCGCATGGGCATCGAACAGGACCTCGCTCTCGGGCAGCTGATCTACGACCTCCGCACCGCCGCCGGATTGACCCAGCGGGCGCTCGCGGAACGCATCGGCACCACGCAGTCGGTGATCTCCCGCTTGGAGGAGGGTGGCAGCGCAAAGAACCGCCTCGACACCCTGGCCCGAGTCGCGACCGCGCTCGACCGGCACCTCATCGTGTCGTTCCCCGAGAAGGTCCCGGCCCACATGAAGGACGCAGTGCAGGTCGCCTGATAGCCCAGAGATCGCCAGAATCGCGGGCCCGCATGCCGCGCTCGGGACCCGTCAGCGAGGGTGTCCTCCAGGCCCGCGTCGGGAGGCCATTGCTCGCCCGGGACCGGCCGGCCTCCTACTCGTTTCAGCAGACAGAGCGGCCCGTCGGGGGTGATCATGACGCCATGCCCCTCGCTCTCATTCCTGAGACGGTGATCGACCAGCGGTCCGAGTGGACGCTCGCGGTGAACCGGAACCAGAACTTGCTCGGCAAGCTGATCCTCGGGCTTCGGCGGCCGAGCAGCAGTGTCACCGATGTCAGCACGGCAGAGTGGGCCTCGCTGCGGGTTGAGATACAGCGCGCCACCTCGGTGTTGGACCGATGCTTTCGCCCCGATCAGTTCAACTTCGCATTCCTCATGAACGTCGACCCCCAGGTCCATCTCCATGTGCTGCCCCGGTATGCGACGGCCCGACGATGGCACGGCCGAGAGTTCACCGATCCGGACTGGGGAGCCGCCTTCGGTCGGCAACGACGCGACCTTGACCCCGCCGACCTGAAGGCGTTGGCCGACGAGATCCGGGCCGAACTTCACCGCCCGGCATAGGCCGGAAACCAGGCAGGACCGCCTGGACCTACCGAGCCCGGACGGGTGACGTCGCTCGGGGCCGCGCGCCCGAAACCCCCACACCAGCCGCCTAAGGCGAATGCAGCACCGCACAGTGTCCAGACACGCTGCACACCATCAGATGGGCTGAGTCGAGCAACGTCACCGTGGCGGAGCGTCCAGGCGGTGTGGTCCTGCTGCTGACCTGGCCGGACGAATCGATGCGGCTGATGTGATGGTCCGACAGGGCAAGAAACGCATCGCCGGAAGTGATCAACATGGTGGGCGGCTCGGGCAAGCCTGCGCGGCCGACGGCCTTCAGATCCTGGCTGAACAGAAGAACTTCAGCGCCACGAACCACGCCGACCGTGCCCGTCGTGGCGGCGACTGATCCAAGGTTCGCCGGCGAGGCGCCGGTCCCAACGCTGGCCGCAGCACCGACGAGTGAATAGCGAAGCAGCATCCTCTTCGAACCCAGCTATGGAGGCGGGTCTGAGGTCGAAATCCTTCGGCACGCGAGCCATATGGGAGCCTCCACCTGATTGAAGCACCGAAGCCCGCAAGCTTGCGACGCTTTTGCGCCTGGCCGTGGGCGGTCGACTCCTGTCCGGCGCTGACGTGGTGCGTGGCTCAGGGGTGGCGGCGGGCCCGTACGACCACGTCGGCCAGCTGGACGGCCTTGCCGGCACGGCGACAGGCTCCGCTTGGTCCTGGGCGAACACGACCTCGTGCTCGAACCCAGCGAGGTCGCCGAGCTCGACACCCGCACCCCGCACTGGTTCGGCGCTAGCACGTCAGGCCCGGTCGAGTCCCTCACCCTTATCGGCAAGCAAGGCGAACGGACCGACGTCCGTGCTTCCCCGAAATGGACCCGCCTGACAAAGCCGGTGGTTCCACCAGGTCCCAGGTGCGCATGAACACATCGGCGGTGGACAAGCGATCGATCGCTTCGTCGAGCTGGTGGGTGCCGAACGCGGGCCAGGGCCTGGGCTCGGTCGGTGGTGACCTCGCCCAAGCGGTGGCCCGCAGCGGTTCAGCCGTCAGCTCAGGACGGCCCAGACGATGGCGGCGGCCAGGCCGGCGGTGACGGCCGGCGCCTGGTTCGGGAGCCTGTAGGCGGCGAGCACGTCGCCGATCAGCTCTTGGAGCGGCCTCGAGCCAAGGAACCGCACGCCGGTGACGATGGCCAGGCCGACCTTGCGGGCGGCGACGAGCGACTTGAGCTGGGCGATCTCGTCCTGCACGAGCGAGTTCTGGAACACCGCGGTGGTGGCCGCCTGGACCTGGGCTCGGACGCCCGGACCCGACGCCGGGGGCAGGAGGTAGCAGTTCCAGGTGTAGGCGTCGTCGGCGTTGGTCGGCGCCGGATAGCTGGCCACGCCCGGGTATTGCACCGCGCAGAGGTTGGTGAAGCTCGGCGCGGGGCCGCCCACCTTGATGAGCGTGGTTGCGCCGCTGTTGGCGACGCACGCCCAGTTGTCGTATGCCGCGTTGGGTCCGGTGATCGTGCCGGTCACCTGGGTGGCCGGACCGACGGCGGTGGTGCCCTGGTAGCCGAGGTTGAAGCAGTAGTCGGCCACACTCATGCCCCCGAGCAGAGCGGGGGTGTCGGCGGCCGCGGGCCCGGCCGCGGCGACCACCCCCCCGACGGACGCGGCGAGGCTGAGCGCGACGGCGAAGGCGATGGATCTCCTGCGGATCATGGCGGTGTCTCCTGCTGTCTGGATGGCTGGTGGTGCACCTGGTGGGGGGCGTCGGGCTCGTTGCTGCTGGCGAGGGAGCAGCTCGGGTCGGTCGTGGTGGCGGAGGGGCCGGCGAGCCCGGCCAGCTTGAGGTCGCCGATGGCCAGCACGCTGGCCACCGAGGCCTGGTCGATCCCGAGCCGAACCGCGATCGCCGCGGCCTCGACCCCGGCGTCGCGCAGCGCCAGGGCAACCGCGTACATCACGGGCAGGCGCAGCAGCGGGGACGGCTCCTCCCCGATGGCCGGTTCGGGTGCGAGCGGCATGGGCACCGCCTGAGGGTCGCGCCCACCCGGCGCGCTGGCGTCGGTAGGACGCTACGTATCTCGGGTCGGTCGGGCCCCAGCCGCGCCGAGCCCGACCTCGGCCGCCAGCGCGGCGGGTAGGTCCTGGCGACGCGACAGCCCGAGCTTGGTGAACACGTGCGCCAGGTGCGTGTCGACGGTGCGCACGGACAGCACGAGCTGCGCGGCGATCTCGCGGCTCGTGCAGCCTCGGGCCGCGAGCCCGGCCACCTCTTGCTCCCGCCGGGTCAGCCTGGACGGCGAGGCCCACCGGGCCACGACCGCGCTGCGGGCCCCGTCACACCGAGCGAGGAGGCGCCGCAGCTCGGCGCGCGACGCCTCGGCCTCCGGTCGCCGCC
>JAODBM010000216.1 GCA_025463985.1 Acidimicrobiales bacterium | reverse complement strand
GGGCGTCGGCTGGGTGGCCGCGGCGGGCCGCCGGTCCGCCGACGGCGCGGTGGCGGGGGCGGCACGCGCTCACCCGGTCGGGGCGGGAGTGGCCGATCCGCACCGCTGTGGCTCACGCCGGGGGTCTGCCCGCGGCCGGATGGGGCCATGCCGCAGCCTCAGCCGCCGATCGGCCGTACCGGCCGGATCAGCCCTTCCTGGACGACGGACACGACGAGGTCACCGTCGGAGGTGAAGATCAGCCCGCGGGCCAGGCCCCGGGCGTCGGACGCCGACGGCGTGTCCTGGTCGTAGAGCAACCACTCGTCGGCCCGGAACGGGCGGTGGAACCACATCGCATGGTCGAGGCTCGCCATCTGCAGCTGGCCGTCCACGTACGTCCCGCCGTGCGGCAGCAGCGTGGTGTCGAGCAGCGTCATGTCCGACGCGTAGGTGAGCACGCACGCGTGCAGCAAGGGATCGTCGGGCAGTCGGCCGTCGGCGCGGATCCAAACGCGCTGGTGGGGCGGCAAGGGCTCCTTGCGGTCGGGCGGGGTCCAGTCGACGTACCTCGTGTCGATGGGGCGAGGCCGGTCGTACCAGTCGCCCAGCACGTCCTTCCAGGGCGCCCAGCGGCTGCGGAAGTCGGGCAGCTCGTCGGCCGGCGGCACGCTCGGGTCGGGCGTGTCCTGGTGGTCGAAGCCTTCCTCGGCCACGTGGAACGACGCCGTGAGGTTGAAGATGGGCCGCCCGTGCTGGATGGCCACGACCCGCCGGTTGGTGAACGAGCGACCGTCGCGCAGGCGGTCGACCTCGTAGAGGATCGGTACCGACGGATCGCCCGGCCGTAGGAAGTAGGCGTGCAACGAGTTGACCGACCGGTCGCGGTCGACCGTGCGCGCCGCGGCCACGAGGGCTTGGCCGGCCACCTGGCCCCCGAACACCCGCTGCGTCTCGACCTTCGGGCTCACCCCCCGGAACACGTTGACCTCGATGTCCTCCAGGTCGAGCAGTTCGAGCAGCTCGTCGACCGCCTGCTGTTCCATCCCGCCATGCTCCCACGCGCCCACGACCACCCCTCGCGTCGAGCCGGACGCGTGACCCGCGCGACTACGTCTGTGGCGGGTGGGCCCGAGTAGCATCTCTCCCTCGTGAACCTGACTCCGTCGGCGCTCCTCGCGCACGCTCGCAGCGATGCCGGCAAGCGTGCGCTGCGCTATTCCGCCACCTCGGTCTTCGGTGTCGGCACCACGCAGATCCTGCTGGTGATCTTCCTGCACGTGCTGGGCTGGAAGCCGGTGGTCTCCAACTTCACCGCGGTGGCCCTCACGTCGGTCCCGGCCTTCATGCTCAACAAGTACTGGGTGTGGGGCAAGCGCGGGAAGGCCCACATGCGCCGTGAGGTCCTGCCGTTCTGGCTGTTCACGGTGGCCGGGTGGATCCTCTCCACGCTGGCCGTCGTGCTGGTGGTGAAGCTCACCCGCGATCCGGCCAGCCCGAGCCTCAAGGACGGCAACAAGTACGCGGTTCAAGGGGCGAACATCCTCGGCTTCGGCGTGCTGTGGGTCCTCAAGTACATCTTCCTCGACAAGATCATGTTCGGCACCGATCACCACACGCCCTACGACGAGGACATCGAGGCCGAAGAGGCCGGACTGGCCCCGAACGCCGAGGGTGCAGCGCACTGACCGAGCACGAGCCGGCCGCGGCGACGATGCCGGCCGACCTGCGGGCCGCCGCCGTCGCCGCCCGCGGGTTCATGCCGCCCGACGAGGGCGACGCGCTGTGGGCCGCCGGGCTCGCCGCCGCACGGGCGGTACCGGACCGGCCCTTCCTCGAGATCGGGTCCTACTGCGGCAAGTCGTCGCTCTGGCTCGGCGGCGCGGCGCAGGCCAGCGACACGATCCTCTACGCGCTCGACCACCATCGGGGCTCCGAGGAGAACCAACCGGGCTGGGAGTGGCACGAGCCCGACCTGGTCGATCGCGAGGTCGGCAAGATCGACACGCTGCCCCTGTTCCGCCGCACCGTCCACGACGCGGGGCTCGAGGGTGCGGTCGTCGCGCTGGTGGGCGACTCGCCGACGGTCGGCCGCCACTGGACGGCGCCGCTGGCCCTGCTGTTCATCGACGGCGGCCACGGCACCGAGCCCGCCCATCGCGACTACGAGTTGTGGACCCCGCACGTGGCGCCCGGCGGCCTGCTCTGCATCCACGACGTCTTCCCCGACCCCGCCGACGGCGGCCGCCCGCCGTTCGAGATCTACGAGCGGGCCCTGGCATCCGGCGCCTTCACCGACCAGCGGGCCGTGGGCTCGCTGCGGGTGCTGGCCCGCAGCGGCTGACCGAGCAGGCCGACGACGCGTCCCGACGCAGCGAGCGTTCTCTCGACGCGGCAAAGGGTTGCTCGGTAGCGTTCGCGTCGAGCGGTCCGCACACAAGGGGAGGCGTGAGACATGGCGATCTTCAACGGGATGTTCCCGGTCTTGCCGGGCAAGGAGGCCGATGGGAAGGCCTTCGCACAGGAGGTCCTCGGCGATCGGCGAGACGAGTTCGAGGAACGGCAGGGCAAGACCGGCGTCACCCGCGAGAGTTGGTCGCTCCAGGAGACGCCGATGGGCAGCTTCGTGCTCGTCTGGTTCGAGGCCGACGATCCCGCGGCGCCGTTCCTCGACCTCGCCACCGACGACTCGGACTACACGAGCTGGTTCGTCGGCCAGGTCAAAGACATCTGCGGCGTCGACCTGGCCGCGCCGCCCGAGGGCGCGATGCCCGAGACCATCCTGGAGTGGAGCGCGTAGACCAGGTCGGGTCCGACCGGTGAGCTACTCGTCGAGCTGCTCGGCTTGGAACTCCCGGAGGGGCGAGTAGCGGTCGTCCTCGATGTCGAGCAAGGGCGGGAGCACGGCGTCGTGGTCGACGAAGAGGGCGGACGCCTTGCTCGCGCCTGCGAGCCCGTCGGCGGCCAGCACGACGGCGGCCGCGGTGTAGGTCGACTGCTCGTCGGCCGGGAAGTGGACCTCGTCCGGGTAGACGGTGCCGGTCCAGTACCGGCCGCTCTCGACGCGGTACTGCTGCGCCCAGCGGAACAGCGACTCGGCCATGTCCCGATCGCCCACGGCGAGGTGCGCGAGAAGGCACTCGCAGCTCTCGGCCACCGTGACCCACGGGCGGTCCTTGACGCAGCGGATGCCGCGGCCGTCCATCAGGAAGGCGTCGATCCGGTCGTTCAGCCGGTCGCGGCCGGCGGCCCCGGTCAGCACGCCGGCGAGCACCGGGTAGTACCAGTCCATCGCCCAGCGGTGCTTCGGCGAGAAGGCATCGGCCTCGGCCGTGCGGATCACGTGGGCCAGACGGGCGGCGGACAGCTCCCAGTCGGGCCGCTCGTGGCCCAGCAGCTCGGCGATGGCGATCGCGCAGCGCAGGCTGTGGGCGATGCTCGACGAACCGGTGAGCAGCGCGAACGACCACGGCGTGCCGTCGGCGTGGCGGGCCCAGAGGATCTCGCCGCGCGGGGTCTGCAGGTCGAGCACGAAGTCGATGGCCCTCTCGACCACGGGCCACAGCGTCTCGACGAACCCGCGGTCGGCCGTGAGCAGCCAGTGGTGCCACACGCCGGCGGCGACGTACGCGCAGACGTTGGCGTCGAGCTTGTCCTGCTCGACGCGGTCGGCCAGGTAGTACTGGTGCCAGGCGCCGTCGGGGCGCTGCAAGCCGACCAGCCAGTCGTAGGCCCGCTCCGCCTCGGCGATGCGGCCGCCGATGGCCAGCGCCATCGCCGCCTCGACGTGGTTCCACGGGTCGGCGTGGCCGCCCGGTGTCCACGGGACCATGCCCGACGGGAGCTGCCACTCGGCGATGGCATCGACGGTCGTCCGCAGCTCGGCGGCCGACAACACGCCGGGGACCTCCGGGATCGTGCGATCAGCGGTCACGGGGTGCCTCCGTCGTTGCGTGCGTGCTTGCCGGCTTGCGGGCGTAGACCACGAGGCTCTTGCCGAGCACCGGGTTGAGCAGCCGTTCGGTCCAGCGCGTGAGCTTGGGGGCGCGCTCGATGTCCCACACCAGCAGCCGGTGGTAGGCGCGCACGAGCGGGTGGGCGTCGTTGGTCGGCCCGACCGCGCACTTGAGCCACCAGTAGGGCGAGTGCAGGGCGTGCGCGTGGTGCGCGGCACCCGGGCGCAGCCCGGCCTCGCGCAGTCGCCGCCGGAGGCCGGCCTCGGTGAAGATCCGCACGTGCCCGCCCGCCACGAACGGGGCGTGGTACTCGTCGTTGATCGCCCAGCACACCTGCTCGGGCAGCCAGGTGGGCACGGTGACGGCGATGCGGCCGCCCGGCTTCAGCACCCGGCACAGCTCGGCCGCGGCCGTGGCGTCGTCGGGGATGTGCTCCATCACCTCCGAGCAGATGATGCGGTCGAACGTGTCGTCCGGGAACGGGAGGCGGGTGCCGTCGCCGTTGACGCAGGCGGCCGCGCCGGCGGGTGCTTCGCCCGCGTCCCGCATGGCGGCGAAGAGCGCCGAGACGTCCTTGAGGTCGCCGAGCGAGTAGTCCAGGGCGACGATCCTGGCGCCACGCCGGAAGCACTCGAACGCATGGCGACCGGCGCCCGCGCCCATGTCGAGGACGAGGTCGCCCGGTTGCAGATCGAGACGGTCGAAGTCGACGGTCAGCACGGGAGCCGGATCCTCACTGGGCGAGCCGGGCGCGGTACTGCTCGACGGTCTTCTCGGCCGTGTGCCGCCAGCTCCACTGGTCGATCACCCGCTGGCGCCCGGCCCGGCCGACCTTGCGCGCCACGGTGGGGTGGTCGAGGGCGAACGCGATCTTGGCGGCGAGCGCGGCGCTGTCGCCGGGCGGGACCAGGAAGCCGGTCTCGCCGTCGGTGCCGACCACTTCGGGCACGGCGCCGCCGGTGGTGGCGACCAGGGGCACCGCGCACGACATGGCCTCGATGGCGGGCAGCGAGAAGCCCTCATAGAGCGAGGGCACGACCGCCAGCTCGGCCTCGGAGTAGAGCTCGACGATGCGCTGGTCGGAGACGCCCGAGACGAAGTGGACGTGGTCGGCCAGGCCCAGCTCGTCGATCGTGCGGGCGGACTGGCCGCCCTCCTTGGGTCGCCCGATGACGGTCAGCTCGATGTGGTCGCGCTCGGTGCGCAGCTTGGCCACCGCTTCGAGCAGGTAGCGCAGGCCCTTCATCGCCACGTCGGCGCTGGCCGTGGTGATGATCATCCCCTTGCGGCGCTCGACCGAGGGCACGGGCTTGAACAGCTCGGGATCGACGCCCACCGGCACCACGTGCATGCGGTCGTAGGGCACCTTGTGGTCGCGGTGGATGTCCTTCCACGAGTTCTGCGACACCGTGATGACCCGGGGCAGGCGGCGGGCCACGCGGGTCTGCATGTCGGTGAACGCGTACCAGCGGCGCAGCGTGAGCTTCTTGTAGAGCGAGGCCGCGTGCTCGATCTCGAGGCGGCGGTCGACGGTGATGGGGTGGTGGATGGTGGCGATCACCGGCAGGCCCATGGCCTCGATGGCGAGCAGCCCGTAGCCCAGGGACTGGTTGTCGTGGACGATGTCGAAGTCGCCCCGCCGGGTGCGCAGGTAGTCCCAGGCCCGCAGCGAGAAGGCGAGCGGCTCGGGAAAGGTGCCCGCGCTGAACGCCGCGACCTCGGCGAAGTCGGCCCAGTGCTTCAGCTCCCACAGCCCCGGCATCCGCATCGGGAAGTGCTCGTTGTAGATGTCCAGGCTGGGCAGCTTCACCAGCTCGACCCGCTCGTCCAGCTCGGGATACGGCTGGCCACCGAGCACCTCGACCTGGTGACCGAGGTCGGCCAGCGCCTTGGACAGGTGGCGCACGTAGATGCCCTGACCACCGCAGTGCGGCTTGCCGCGGTAGGCGAGCAACGCGACGCGGAGGGGGCGGTCGAGGGCAGTCATGGAGGCCCCAGCCTTCTGGAGGATTGACCAGGCGGTCAAGTGGGACGGACGGCGGACGGCTCTCCGGGTGCTGGCGGCGCCGCCCGTCGGCGGCGGTCGAGCGCCCAGCCGACCGCGATGAGCACCAGCCCGAGGAGGCGGGCGGGGATGTCGCCCCAGCGGACGTACAACGTCTGGCCGGTGCGCAGCGGGACCCGCCGCTGCACCCGCACGGCTTGCTCGGACACGCTCGTGCGCTGCAGGACCCGGCCGCCCGGGGTGACGAAGGCGCTGAAGCCGGTGGGCGCGACCTGCACCTCCCAGCGCCCCGTCTCGATGGCGCGCAGGCGCGACGACGCGATCTGCTGCGTCTGCACCGAGGTGCCCGTGTAGGTCGACCCGTTCGTCGGGTTGAGGAGCAGCTGGCCACCGTGCGCGACGCCGTCACGCGCCCGGTTCCCGAAGAACACCTCCCAAGAGATCACCACGGCGACCTTGCCGACGGGCGTGTCGACCACGGCATGGGTGCGCCCGGGGACCGCGTCCTTGCCAGGCAGCGAGGACGGGGCCACCTTCTCGATGAGGCGACGCAGCGGGGTGTACTCGCCGAACGGCACGCGGTGGAACTTGTCGTAGCGGCTGATCCAGCGGCCGTCGGCGGTCAGCACCTGCGACGCGTTCCGGAACGTCCGGTCGTCGACCGTCTCGACCGTGCCGACCACCAGCGTGGTGCGCAGCCGCCGCGCCAGCGCCTCCAGCTCGCGGCCCTCGCGGAACTGCTGGACCGGGCCCTCGGTGTCGACCACGTCCTCCGGCCAGATCACGAGGTCGAGCCCGGGCGGGACCTTCGCGCTGGCCCGCAGGTGGCGGAGGAAGACCTCACGCATGTCGGTGTTGATCGCCCGCGTGCCTTGCGGACCGCCGCCCTGCACGAACCCGATGTCGATGCGCTTGCCGGTGTCGTGGCCGCGTGGGGCGATCGCCGCGACGGCGGCCACGACGAGCACGGCGACGAAGGCGCCGGCCGCCGCGCGCCAGCGCCCGCGGGCCGCGGCG
>JAODBM010000126.1 GCA_025463985.1 Acidimicrobiales bacterium | reverse complement strand
TGAGCCGCTCGTAGGCCTCTTCCGTCAACGAGCGATCCGGCGGGTAGAAGAGGTACGCGTACGCCCGCATCCCGGCCCGGCCGACGCGGCCGCGCAGCTGGTGCAGCTGGCCCAGCCCCAGCAGGTCGGCCCGGTCGACCACGAGCGTGTTCACCGTGGGCATGTCGATGCCCGACTCGATGATCGTGGTGCAGACGAGGACGTCGAACTCGCCCTCCCAGAAGTCGAGGACGACCTTCTCGAGGGTCCCCTCGTCCATCTGGCCGTGGGCGACGGCCACCCGCGCCTCGGGAACGAGCTCGCGCAGGCGCGCGGCGGTCTCGTCGATGTCGCGCACGCGGTTGTGCACGAAGAACACCTGGCCCTCGCGCAGCAGCTCGCGGCGGACCGCCTCGGCGACCGCCCGCTCGTCGTGCTCGCCCACGTAGGTGAGGATCGGCTGGCGCTCGGCCGGCGGCGTGTGCAGCAGGGTGAGGTCGCGGATGCCGGTCAGGCTCATCTCGAGCGTGCGCGGGATGGGCGTGGCCGTGAGCGTCAGCACGTCGACCTGGTTGGTCAGCTGCTTGATCTGCTCCTTGTGGCTGACCCCGAACCGCTGCTCCTCGTCGACCACCAGCAGGCCGAGGTCCTTGAACTGGATGTCGTCGGACAGCAGCCGGTGGGTGCCGATCACGAGGTCGACGGCGCCGGTGCGGACGCCCTCGGCCACCGCCCGGGTCTGCGCCGGCGTGAGGAAGCGCGACAGCACCTCGACCCGCAAGGGGAAGGCGGCGAAGCGGTCGCTGAACGTCTGGAAGTGCTGCGTGGCCAGCAGCGTCGTCGGCACGAGCACGGCCACCTGCTTGCCGTCCTGGATGGCCTTGAACGCGGCCCGGATCGCCACCTCGGTCTTGCCGAAGCCGACGTCGCCGCACACCAGGCGGTCCATTGGGACCGGGGCCTCCATGTCGGCCTTGACGTCGTCGATCGCCTTCTGCTGATCGGGCGTCTCACGGAACGGGAAGGCGTCCTCGAGCTCGCGCTGCCACGGCGTGTCCATCGGGAACGCGTGGCCCTCGGTGTGCAGGCGCTTCTGGTAGAGCACCACCAGCTCTTGCGCGACGAGCTCGACCTCGGCCCGCACCTTCGCCTTCTTCTGCTGCCAATCGCCGCCGCCCAGCTTCGACAGCGTCGGCGTGTCGCCACCCGAGTAGTGGCGCACGGCGTCGACCTGGTCGCTGGGGACGTACAGCTTGTCGGCCCCGCGGTACTCGAGCAGCAGGTAGTCGCGCTCGACGCCGCCGATCGTGCGCTTCACCATGCCGGCGTAGCGGGCGACCCCGTGCTGGTGGTGCACCACGTGGTCGCCGGCCTTCAGGTCGTCGAAGAACCCGGCCGTGTCGCGCTTGCGGGGGCGCGGCGCCCGATGAGCGCGCCGGCGGCCCGTGAGGTCGGGCTCGGCCAGCACCGCGAGGCGGGCGCCCGGCAGGATGCAGCCTCGATCGAGCGGGCCGACCTCGACCGGCAGCTCGATGCCCTGGTCGCGGAGCAGGTCGCCGATGCGGCGGGCCGAGCCCTCGGTGTCGGCGGCCACCGTGATGCGGTAGCCGCCGTCGAGCAGATCGCGCAGCTGCTTGACCAGCCCGCCGCCGTCGCCGACGACGGGGTTCCAGCCCATCGACTGCACGGTGGCCACGCTCGGACCTTCGGGCGTGACCATGACGGACCAGGCCGGCACGTCGGTGTGCGCTAGCAAGCGATCGAACTCGACGTGCAGCCGCGGTAGCTCGCCCTCGCCCTCGGCCCCCCAGGTCTTGGCCAGGGTGGCCGCGAGGTCGGCTTCCTCGGCCAGCAGGTCGCCGGCGCGATCGCGCATGCGCCGCGGCTCGACCAGCAGCACGAGGGCGCTGGGCGGCAGCACGTCGACCAGCACGTGCTCGCCCTCGGTCAGCCACGGCAGCCACGACTCCATGCCGTCGAACACCTGGCCCTGCGCCAGCCGCTCCCACTGGTCGCGGCCCCACGGCTGGGTGGCGATCAGCCGCTCGGCCCGGGCCCGCACCTCGTCGGTCGGCAACAGCTCGCGGCAGCCGAACACCTCCACCCGGTCGAGGTCGACGGTCGACCGCTGGTCGCTCACCGAGAACTCGGTGAGCCGGTCGACCTCGTCGCCCCACAGGTCGATGCGCACCGGCGCGTCGGCGGTCGACGGGAACACGTCGATGATCGATCCCCGCACCGCCACCTCGCCGCGGTGCTCGACCTGCTCCTCACGCCGGTAGCCGGCACCGACGAGCCAGCCGACCAGCTCTTCCTGGCTGCGCTGCTCGCCGTGGTGGACGACCAGCGGCTCGACGTCCTCGACGTGCGGCCCGAGCCGCTGCGCCAGTGCTCGGATCGGCGCGACGACCACCAGCGGCGCCCGGCGGCCAGCGTCGCCCGACGAGGCACCCCCAGCCCCATCGCCGCTCGCGCCCGCCATCTCGCGCAGGCGCCACAGCGTCCGCAGCCGCCGGCCCATCGTCTCGACCGCCGGGCTCACCCGCTCGAACGGCAGCGTCTCCCACGCCGGGAACAGCTCGACGGCCTCAGGGCCGAGGTACGTGCCGAGGTCGTGCGCCAGCCGCTCGGCATCGGCGGTGGTGGGCAGGGCCACGAGGATGGGACGCCGGCTGCCGATGGTGGCGAGGCCGGCCACGGTGAGCGCCCGCGCCGGCTCGGGCACGGCCAGGACCGCGTCGGAGCGACCCAGCACCTGGGTCATCGCGGGCTCGTCGCGCATGAGCGCCGGGAGGTCGGAGAGGGGCATTCGCAGGCTCGCAGGGTCGAGGGGGCGCGGCGCCACGCGCGATCCCCTCAGGTACGGGGTCGCGGCAGCCGATCCAACCTATCGGGCATGGCTTGGCGCCCGGCACCGCTGGGCAAGGATGCACGGGGGTCCCACGACAGGAGGCAACCAATGGGCCGTTGGGCACGTTCGAGGCAGCTGGCGTCGGCATCGTGGCAGGTCGTCAAGCAGGACAAGGAGCTGCTCTGGCTCCCGCTCATCTCCGGCTTCGCGTCGCTGGTCATCGCGGCGTCGTTCGCGGTGCCGATCTTCGTCACCGCCCGCCACCACGACATCTGGGGCAACACCACGATGCGGGCGGGCCCCGTGCAGTACGTGCTCGGGTTCGCGATGTACCTCGTGCTCGCCTACGTCACGATCTTCTTCCGCACGGCGCTGCTCAGCGCCGCCGACGAGCGGATGCGAGGTGGAGATCCGACCTTTGGCAGCGCTCTGGCCGGCGCAACGTCGCGGGCCGGGCGCATCCTGCCGTGGGCCATCGTCAGCGCCACGGTCTCGATCGTCCTGCGCCAGATCCAGGAGCGCTCCGGCATCGTCGGCCGCATCGTGGTCGGCTTCGTCGGCATGGCCTGGGCCGTGGTCACGTTCCTCGTGCTGCCGGTCATCGTGTTCGAGGACGTCGGCGTGGCCACCGCCGTCCGCCGCTCGACCGAGATGCTCAAGCACACCTGGGGCGAGAACCTCATCGTCAACACCGGCATCGGCATCATCGCCTTCCTGCTGATGCTCCCCGCCTTCCTGTTCGCGATCGTCGGTCTCGCGGTCGGCACGGTGCCGAGCGCGGTCGTCGGCATCAGCGTCGCCGCGGTCTGGATCCTCGCCGTCGCCTGCTGGTCGAACGCCATGTCCGGGGTCTTCCAGGTCGCGCTGTACCGCTACGCGATCGACGGCGCCGCTCCCGGCCCGTTCGGTCGCATCGACCTCGGCCAGGCCTTTGCCCCCAAGGCGGCCGGCCGGCGCTGGCGGGGCGGCGGCGGCACCTCGGGTCGCGGGGGCACCTGGGGCGCCGGCAGCAGCACGTGGTCGCCGCCGACCTCCACGCCGGGCTGGCCGTCCCCGCCGCCCGCGACCGGCTGGCCACCACCACCACCGCCGGCTGCCACGGGCTGGCCACCACCACCGCCTCCCGCCACGCCGTTGCCGCCGCCGGGCCCCGAGTCACGCTCGCCCTGGCCCGACCTGCCGCCTGACTGAGCCGCCGGCGCATCAGCCATCCCCGTCGTTCGGGGCTGCCACACTCGGCACGCCGCAGGACAGGGGGACGCCGATGCCGGACCTGGCACGAGAACGCGAGCACGTGACCACGACGCCGCCGACCGGCCGCACCACGCCCACCGCCTCCGGCGCGGCGGGCCGGGCCGGCCTTCTCGCCATCGGCGCGTTCGTCGTGCTGCTGGCCGCGTTCGGCACCACCCGCGGCTTCCTCGCCACCGGCGATTCGCAGAGCCTGGTCAGCGGGGCCAAGGCCGGCCTCCACTGCCTCCGCCACGGGCCCTGGCGCGCCTGCGGGCTCGAAGCCGGCACCCGCGGGTCCACGGTCGGCTCGTACCCCTTGCTGCAGTACCTCCCGGCCGGTGTCCTGCGCGGGCTCGGCGTGAGCGCGGTCGACACCGTGCGCGCGCTGGGCTGGTTGAGCCTCGCGTCGTTCGTGGTGCTGCTCGGCCTGCTGGCCCGCAGCGCCCGCCGGTTCGGCGCCGGGTGGTGGCCGGCGGTGCTGGCGGTCGCCGTGTCCGGACCCCTGCTGTTCTACGCGACGAGCGCGTTCGGCGAGATGCTCGCCGCGACGGTGGTCGTGGGCGCGGTGGTCGCGGCGCGCGAACGACGGCCGCTGCTGCTGTTCGTCATGGCGGCGCTGGCCTGCCTGGCCAAGGAGACGCTGCCGCCGTTCATCCTGGCGCTCGGCATCCTGGCCGCCCGCGACCACGACGAGGACGGTCTGCTTCCGCCGGCACGGCTCCTCGTGCCGCTGTCGGTCGGGGTCGTGGCCGGGGCCGCCGCCTCGGCCGCGTTCAACGTGTTCCGCTACGGCACCGTCCGCAACATCACCTACCTCGCAGCAGACCGCAACGTCACCGCGCCCCGCCAGGTCGCCACCAACACCATCAGCCTCCTGGCCGCGCCCGGCGGGGGGCTGGCGCCGTTCTGGCCGTCGATGGTGCTGCTGGCCGGCCTCTTCACCGCGGCCACGATCGCCGCGCTGCGCCACCGCCGGGACCAGACGGCACTCGCGCACGTCGCGGTCCTGCTGACCGCCGGCGCGTTCACGGTCGCGTTGGCCACGTGGTGGTCGCCGTTCGGGTGGGTCGCGTGGGGACCGCGCCTGCTGCTGCCGCTCGCGCCGGCCCTCGTGCTCGTGGCCGTGCACACCGGGGGCCGACGGCTCAGCCGCCTCCTCCGGACCGTGCTGCGGCCGCCCCTCGCGTTCGCCGCCGTGACCGCCGTCTGCGTCATCGGAAGCTTCCCGCAGGCCAGCGGCCCGTGGGTCGCCACGCGGGCGGCGCAGTCGATCATCGTGCGCAGCCCCGCCTGCACCCAGCGCTGGCCCCCGGACGATCCCCGCTACTGGACGTGCTTCGACCAGCGGGCCTGGCGCCTCCACGACACCCCGCTGCGAACGGCCACCGAGGCCGGCGGCGGCCTCGTCTGGCTGGCCCGCGTGCTCCTGCTCGGAGGCGTCGCGTGCCTGCTCGTCGAGGCCCGCCGGCAGTCCCAGCTCGGGCCGGACGGTTAGCCGGGGTCGGTGTTGAAGCGGTTCATGGCCACCTCGATGCCATCGGACAGGATGGTCTCGACCGCGTCGGCGGCCCGCTCGACGGCGATGTCCAGCTCGATCCGCTCGGCCTTGCCCGGCCGGCGCAGCACGTGGTCGACCCCGGCCTCGGGACGAGGCGGCTTGCCCACCCCGATGCGGACCCGCGCGAACCCGTCACTGTGGAGGTGGGATCTGATGGACTTGAGGCCGTTGTTGCCGGCCAGCCCTCCGCCCAGCTTCACCTTGAGCTTGCCGGGCGGCAGGTCGAGCTCGTCGTGGACGACGACCAGCTGGCCGGGCTCACCGACGCCGTAGCGCCGCGTGAGGGCCAGCGCGGCCAGGCCCGAGTCGTTGTAGAAGGTCTGCGGGAACGCCAGCGCCAGCCGCCGGCCGGCGACCCGCACCTCGTCGGCGAGCGCCCGCTCCTTGCCGAGCTTCAGCCGGCCACCGTGGCGGTCGGCAAGGAGCGCGACGACCTCGGCACCGACGTTGTGGCGGCTGCCGGCGTACTCGGCCCCCGGGTTCCCGAGGCCGACCACGAGCAGGTCGGCGGGGGTGCCGCGACGCTCCACGCCGGAGCGACCCTTGCCGAGCACGGTCGAAGTCTGGCCGTCGGGAGGGGGTCAGCCCTCGCCGGAGCCCTCGGCGTTGTCGCCGCCCTCGGCGTCCTCGCCCCCGGCGTCGCCCTCGGCGCGGCCCTCGCCCTCAGCGCCCTCGTCCTCGATCGAGGCGCGGGTCACGGTGGCGATGGCCACGGTCTCCTCCGGGTCGACCTCGGTCGTGACGCCCGACGGCAGCGCCAGGTCGCTCACGTGGATGGCGTCGCCGACCTCGAGATGGGAGATGTCGACGGTGAGCTCGTTGGGGATGTCGGCCGGCTTGGCGCTGACGCTCAGCGTGAACAGCAGGTGGTCGACCATGCCGTTCTCGCGCTCGACGGCGAGCGCCTCGCCCGTGAGCAGGACCGGCACGTCGACCGTGATGGCCTCGTCGGCCGAGATCCGGATGAAGTCGACGTGCAGCACCGTCTGGCGGATCGGGTGCCGCTGCAGATCCTTCACGATGCAGAGCTGGGTCGAGCCGTCGACCTCGAGGTCGATGAGGGCGTTGAGGCCGGCCTCGGTCGTGAGCACCTCACGCAGGGGCTTCCAGTCGACGCTGACCGCCACCGGGTCCTCGCCGTGCCCATAGACGACGGCCGGGACCTTGCCCTCGGCCCGCAGACGCTTGGCGGGACGTGAGCCGGTGGGGCGGCCGGTGGTGGCCTTCAGGGTGATCTCAGCCATCGGAGCTCCTACTTCAGAGATCGCGCCGGAGCGCATCGGTTGTCAGAACGGCCGACCACCTTACGTGCGCCCCCGCTTGCCCTCCAAGCCGTCGTGGTCAGACCGACGTGACCGCCGCGGCGCCACCGGCGGCCACGCCCACGCGAGTCCGAACAGCAGGAAGAGGAAGACGTACGTCGACCACGAGTGGGGACCCCTGGCCTCGACCCCTTGAAGGTTCCGGCGAACAAGAGCGCCAAGGCCACGCGAGCCCGCCGCCGCCGGCGGTCGGACTTCCGCTCGGCCCGCGGCGCGCTGAACTCGGGACGCATGCCGACGTACCTCCACGGTGTCAGCCCCCGGCGGCACCCCATTACCCGGACGACCAACGCCTCACACGCCGACGTAACCGACGCGAGGTTCTGGCCGGCCGCGGGCCGGCCGCAGCTACTTCTGGTTCTCGCCGCCGAAGATCTCGCTGACGGACTCGTCCTCGAAGACGGCGCTGATGGCGTCGGCGATGACGCCGGCGATCGAGAGCACCTCGAGCTTGTCGATCTGCTTCTCGGGCGGGAACGGCAGCGTGTTGGTGAGCACGACCCGCTCGATCACCGAGTTCTTCAACCGCTCGGTGGCCGGGTCGGACAGCACGCCGTGGGTGGCCATGGCCCAGACCTCGGTCGCGCCCTCGGCCTTCAGCAGATCGGCGGCGGCCACGATCGTGCCCGCGGTGTCGATCATGTCGTCGAGCAGCACGCAGCGCTTGTTGGCCACGTTGCCGACGACGTTGGCGGCCACGACGGTGTTGGCCGAACCCTTGGGACGGATCTTGTTGACGAACGCGAGGTCGGCACCGACCTGCGCGGCGAAGCGGTTGGCGGCCTTCACGGCGCCGGCGTCGGGGGCCACGATCACCATGTCGTCGACGTCGCCGCTGGCCCGGAGGTAGTCGACCAGGATCGGGATGGCGGTCAGGTGGTCGACCGGCTTGTCGAAGAAGCCCTGGATCTGGCCGGTGTGCAGGTCGACCGACACCATGCGGTCGGCGCCGGCCACGGTGAGCATGTCGGCGACGAGCTTGGCCGTGATCGGCTCACGCCCCTCGGCCTTGCGGTCCTGGCGGGCGTAGCCGTAGTACGGGCAGACCGCCGTGATCCGCTTGGCCGACGCCCGCTTGGCGGCATCGATCATGATCAGCTGCTGCATGATCGCGTCGTTGACCCTGGGCCCGGCATGGGTCTGCACGATGAACACGTCGGCGCCGCGGATCGATTCGCCGTAGCGGCAGTGCAGCTCGCCGTTCGCGAAGTGGCGGAGGTTGGGCTCGCCGAGCTCGACGCCGAGGTCGTCGGCGATCTCCTGCGCGAGCGCCGGATGCGAGTCACCCGTGTACAGCAGCAGCTTCTTCTTGGTGACGAGCGTCTTCATGCTGCCGCACACACCCCTCAGTCGACGACGTCGTCAGGACCGGTCGCAGCATAGAACGCACCCGTGATCGTTCCCTTCGGGACCGACGTGCCGGGTCGCAGCACCGCGTACGGACCGACCTGCGCGCCCGCGCCGACCTCAGCGTCGCGCCCGCTGGACTGCTCGACGGTGGCGTCGGCGCCGACGATGCAGTCGACCAGCCGCGTGTCCGGCCCGATCTCCGCACGCTCCCCCACCACGGTGGCGCCCTGGAGGATCGTGCCGGGGAAGAGGGTGACGTCGGGCGAGAGCTCGACGGTGGTGTCGAGGTAGGTGCGAGCGGGGTCGACCATCGTGACGCCGAGGCGCAGCCAGCGGTCGTTCGTGCGCCGCCGCAGCTCGGCCTCGGCCGCCGCCAGCTGAAGCCGGTCGTTGACGCCCTGCGTCTCGTCCGGGTCGTCGGCCGCCATCGATATCACCCGGTAGCCGGCGTCATGCAGCACGCCGACGATGTCGGTCAGGTAGTACTCGCCCTGCGCGTTCTCGGGGCTGAGCCGGCGCAGCGCGGGCGCGAGGAGCGACCGGCGGAAGCAGTAGATCGACGTGTTCACCTCGTCGATCTCGAGCTCTTCGGTGGTGGCGTCGGCCTGCTCGACGACCCGGGCCACCCGATCGTCCTTGCCCCGTACCACTCGGCCGTAGCCGGTCGGGTCGGCGAGGCGGGCCGTGAGCACGGTGCAGGCGGCGTCGGCGGCGCGGTGGGCGGTGACGAGGTCGGCGATGGTGGAGGGCCGCAGCAACGGCGTGTCGCCGGGCAGCACGATCACGTCGTCGTCCGCCTCCTCGGCGTCGGGGTCGTCGGGGAACCCGGTGAGGCCGACGCTCACGGCGTCACCGGTGCCGCGCTGGACGGTCTGCTCCACGAACTCGAGCAGCACGTCGGGCGACTCGGACTGCAGCTTCTTGGTGACGCGCTCGGCGCCGTGCCCCACGACCACCACGACCCGTCGAACGGAGCAGTCGGCCAGCGAGTCCAGCACGTACAGCAACATCGCCCGGCCGCACAGCAGGTGGAGCGGCTTGGGCCGAGACGAGCGCATGCGCGTGCCCTCTCCAGCGGCGAGGACCACGGCCGACAACGCGCGCTCGGTCATGTCCTTCGGTCTAGCGCGGGCCGGCGGAAACGGCGAGCACCCGCGGCGAGCGTGAGGGAGAGCACTGCTCGGGGGGCAGGGATCGAACCTGCGACATCCGGCTCCAAAGGCCGGTGTTCTACCAACTGAACTACCCCCGAAGGTCCGCGCCACGATAGGCGGCCCCGGCCCGCCTTCGAGCGCTCGTTCGGCCGGCCGCGGGTCGGCCCGGACGGCGCGGGATTGACACGGCCGTGCTGTGGGCGGTTGGTTGGTGGACCTCTCGTACCGGAAACTAGGTTGGCCGCCACCATGGGTTCATTGATCAAGAAGCGCCGCAAGCGGATGCGCAAGAAGAAGCACAAGAAGATGCTGAAGCGCACCCGCTTCCAACGCCGGGCCATGGGCAAGTAGCTAGCGCGTGACGGTGCGGGCCACCACCCGGCCATCGCCCGGGAAGGCCCCCTCCACGAACCAGGTGCTGCCTGACCCGGCCAAGGTCGGGGTCTGGCCACTGGCTGCGCCCAGCACGTCGCGCCAGTCGGCCAACCGGGGTTCGACCGCCAGCGCCGCGGCCTCCAGGTCGTTGGTCCCCGCCGCCGCGGGGCCACCGAGCGCGTCCCAGGCGCGGTAGACAGCCGCCGTCGAGCAGCCGACCGGCGGCGTCAGCAGCGTGAACGTGCGGTCGACCGGCGGGAGCGGGTCGAGTTCCTCGCCGATGCCCGTCACGCGGGCCCGGCCACCGAGGAGGCAGAACGGCACGTCGGCGCCGAGCTGCGCCGCGATCTCCAGGTCGTGCACCCCGGCCCAGCGCAGCACCGCGGCCGCGTCCGCCGAACCCCCGCCCAGGCCGGCGCCGGCGGGTATCTGCTTGCGCAGCCGCACCTGCGCGTGACGGCCGACCGCGCGCAGGGCGCGCCGCACGAGGTTGTCGTCATCAGCCGGGACCGGCAGGCCCGCGCCGCCCACGACCTCCAGGCCATCGCCGGGTCCGAACGCCAGCTCGTCGGCGAGGTCGATCGTGACCATCTCGGCGTCGATGAGGTGCAACCCGTCGGCCCGGACGCCGGTGATGCGCAGCGAGAGCGTCAACTTGGCCGGCGCCCTCACGATCTCCACGACGGGCGAGCCTAGGAGCCGCCGCCTGGGTCCGATGTCGGCGCGGCAAGGGCGAGGCGACCCCAGTCCTCGATGGTGAGCTGCTCGGCCCGGGCCTCCGGGGCCACGCCGGCGGCGGCGAACGCCTCGGCGGGCACGAGCGCGGCGAGCGAACGGCGCAGCATCTTGCGGCGCTGCCCGAACCCAGCCTGGACCAGCGCGAACAGCCGGGCCGGATCGGCCGTCGTGGCCGGCTCCGCCCGTCGCACGATCTCGACGAGCGCGGACTCGACCTTCGGCCGCGGCAGGAACACCTCGGGGCTGACCCGCCCCACGACCCGGGCGCGAGCCCGGTACGCGACCTTGACCGACGGGATGCCGTAGGCGGAGGTCCCGACCGGCGCCGCGAGCCGCTCGCCGACCTCGCGCTGCACCATGACGAGCATGCGGTCGATGGCCGGAACGTCGGCGAGCAGGTCGAGCACCATCGGCGTGGCCACGTTGTAGGGCAGGTTGGCGACGAGCGCCCAGGTCGGATGACCGGCGAGCACGTCGGCCCACGGCAAGCCGCGGGCGTCTCCCCCGATGACCCGCACGCCGTGGGGCTCCACGACCTCGCGCAGCACGGGCAACAGGTAGCGGTCGATCTCGACGGCGGTGACCTCGGCGCCGGTGTCAGCCAGGGCGAGCGTGAGCGACCCGAGGCCGGCGCCGATCTCGACGACCGCATCGCCGGGGCCGACCGCAGCGAGCCGCGCGATGCGGCGCACCGTGTTGGGGTCGATCACGAAGTTCTGGCCCAAGGCCCGGCTCGGCGACAGGCCGTGCTGCTCGAGCAGCTCGGTCAGCGTCCGGCGGGTGTGGGTCACCAGCTGATGCGGACCGGGATGCGACCTTCGCTCGGGTTGGCGATCTGGCTGAAGACGCTGAGGTCGAGATCGATGATCGTCGGCGGGCCGAAGCCGCCACGGTCGCCGACCACGCACGTCGCCGACCGGCCGTTGTTCAGGTTGGTCACCGTGACCACCGTGCCCATCGGCAGCGAGTTGTGCGCGCAGTTGCCGGACTTCCAGCTGTAATACGTGGCCTGGCCGGTCTGCGTGTTCGGCGGCGGCGGTGGCTGGGTGCTGGGCGGGGGCGCCTGCGTGGTCGGCGGCGGGGGCGCCTGGGTGGTGGTGGGCGCCGGACGGGTCGTGGCCGGCGCGGCGGGCCGCGTGGTGGTGGGCCGCGAGGTGGTCGGCCGGCTGGTGGTCGGGGGGACCGTCGGCGCCGGCGCCTTGCGTGCGGGCCGGGTGGTGCTCGGGACGGCTGAGGTCGTCGTGGACGACGTGGTCGTCGACGACGTGGTGCTGGTCGACGACGACGTGGTGAGCGGGCCGGTGTGGCGGGGCCGGGCGAGCGAGCTCGTGCCGGCGACCATCTGGACCCGCACCGGTCCCGAGCTCGCCTGCGCGCTCGGCACCCGGTTCAACAGCAGGAGCGGCAACGCCAGGAGCGTCAGGAGGATGGCGAAGAGGATGCGCTGCTGCTCGGCATGGGTGACCCGCGGCGCGCGCGCCTCAACGAGGGCCGACGGCTCGAGGGGATCGGGAGGTCGCCCAGGCATGTTGAGGGCACGTTACGACCCTCCGTAACCCAAACGCAACACGTTGTCAGGCCTCAGGGACCAGGCCGTAGAAGCGCTCCGCGTTGCGCCACGTCGCGGCGGCCACGTCGGCCACCTCCGCGCCGCGCGCCTCGGCCACGGCGGCGCCGACCAGGGGCACCAGCGCGGGGCGGTTCGGCGTGCCGCGGTGCGGCACCGGCGTGAGGAACGGGCTGTCGGTCTCCACCAGCAAGCGGTCCAGCGGACAGAGCGCGGCCGCCGCCCGCAGGTCGTGTGCGGACGGGAAGGTCACGATGCCGCTGAACGAGAGATGGGCGCCGAGGTCGAGGCATCGACGCGCCTCCTCGGGCCCCCCGGTGAAGCAGTGGATGACCGTGCGCTCCGGCACGCCCTCGGCCTGCAGCACGTCGATGGTGTCGTCCCAGGCCTCACGCGTGTGGACCACGAGCGGCAGATCGTGGCGCCGGGCCAGCGCCACCTGGGCCGCAAAGACCTCGCGCTGTGCGTCGCGGGGCGAGTGATCGTAGTGGAAGTCGAGCCCGCACTCGCCGACGGCCACGACCTCCGGCGCACCCAAGAGCGCGTCCAAGCCGTCGATGCCCAGCCGCGCCTCGTGCGGATGGACGCCCGCCGTGGCCCAGACCCCGTCGTTGGCGCGGGCGACCGCGATGGCGGCACCAGAGTCGGCCACGTCGGTGCCCACGGTGATCATGCGGGCCACGCCCGCCGCCTGGGCATCGGCGACGACGGCGGCGCTCTGCGCCGGCGTCGCGTCCTCGAAGTGCAGGTGACAGTGGTCATCGGTCCAGCGGAGGACGTCGTGCATGGCCTCAGCCTGCCCGATGGCGGTTCAGCCGAACGGGCGATAGCCCCAAATCGGAAAATGCCGGACTCTCTCCACCAAATAGGTGTGCTCCGCGTCACGGCAGGGTACGCGCAGGGTCAGGCGGCGGAGCCCGGCTGTGCCGGGACGGCGTGGAGCCGTCCCGGCTGAGCCGGGACCAGCAGTCCTTCGGCCTCACCCGGCTCGTTCCACCGGAGCCAGCGGCGGGACCGCGACCTCCGCAGCGTGGTCGTCGTGGTGGGGGCGCAGGTCATCGAGCCGATCCAGCTGGCGCTCGAGCTGGCGCCGCCGTGGCCCCGCCAGGTCTTCGAAGCCACGGTGGACGGTGTCGAAGCGCCGGGCCACGAGGTCGAGCTGCTCTGCGAACCGCTCCCACTGATCGGCAAAGGCGCCGAGGCACGCCAGGATGTCGTCGGACGCCCGCGTCACGCGGAAGGCGTCGATCGCGTGCCGGATGACGCCGAGCACCGCGAACAACGTGAACGGCGAGCAGAGCACGACCTTCTGGCGGAGCGCGAGGTCGGCCAGCGACGGATCGCGCTCGTGGATGAAGCCGTAGACGGCCTCGTTCGGGATGAAGAGGAGCACGTGGTCGACGGTGAGCCCCGGCTGGACGTAGCCCCGCCCGGCCAGCTCCTTCACCCGGTTGCGCACGTCCCGGGTGAAGGCCTGCTCCGCCGCGGTGCGCTCGGCCGGCGTGCGCGCATCCAGCGCGCGCACGTAGTTGTCGACCGGGAACTTCACGTCCATGTTGAGCAACAGGTCGCCCGGCAGCAGGAAGGTGACGTCGGGGATCGTGCCGCCCGGCAGCGCCGTCTGCTTGCGGTAGCTGATGCCCTCGACGAACCCGGCCAAGCGCAGCACGTCGTCGGCCATGCGCTCGCCCCACTGGCCGCGGGCCTTCGGGTTGCCCAGCGCGTCGCGCAGCTGCTGGGTGGTGGCGGCGAGACCGGCGGTGGCCCGCGCGGCGTCGCCGAGCTTGGCGGCGACCTCGCCGTGCTGCTCGGCCTGCCGCTCTTGGAGGCTCATCAGCAGGTCGGCGACGCGGTCGAGCTGATGGCGAACCTCCAGCCGGTGCTGGCCGAGCAGCTCGGCCCCCACGGTCGATGCGGTGGGGGGCGAGCTGGCGGCGCGCACCAACTGCAGGCGGACGACCACCCCGACCACCGCGCCGGCCACCAGGGCGGCGGCCAGGGCGGTGACGAGAGTGCTCGCGTTCATGCCCCATGCTCCCCGGGGGGTGGGACAGCGGGGGCGGCCACGTCAGCCCGCGATCCGCCGAGTGCGTGCTGGGCGCTCGTGACCTGCACGTGGCAGCGGTGGCAGAGCGTCTCGAGCCCGTCGAGGTGGTGGTGGCAGCCGGCCTGGTAGCCGCGCCCCAGGCGGGGCTCGACGTGGTTGACCTCGAGCTCGCAGGCCTGCACGAACGAGCGCCAGGCCGGACCTTGCCAGAGCCGCGCCGCTTCGACCGGCCCCATGGGGATCAGCGCCCGCAGCAGCAGCCGGGCCAGCGTGCGGACCTGTGGGCCGAGGCCGCAGCGCACGCACGCGCCGCCATCGCGCGCTGCCGCCGCCTGCCGGGCATGGTCCCACCAGTGGTTCCGGCGGTACTCGTCCTCGCAGCGGTGGCCGCACCAGGCCTCGCCGGGCCGGGCGAGGCCATCGCACCAGCGGCACCGATCAGGCTCGCCGGACCACGCCGACGCCGCGCAGCGACCCGCCTGGAGCGGATAGCGGAGGTCGTCGAGCACGCGTGGCACGAACCCATGTTCGCCATGAGGTGTGACAGCGAAGCGGATGGTGGGTGGAGCGGTGGGCCTAGACGACCGGCGGCGGGGGCGTCCGGTGCACGATGCAGAGGCTGCCGCGAGGGTCGTCGGGGTCGAGGATCAGCTCGATCGGCAAGCCGTGGGGCTGGCCGTCGGCATCGACCTCGATCACGATCGGGTGCGCGTCCCGCGGGTCGAGCACCTCTTGCAGGCCGTTGGCCCAACCGGTCATCACCAGGCCCAGCATCGAGCTGCGACTCCAGCTGGTGAGGCGGGAGGGCAGGGTTCGCTCGGCGGGCCCAGAGCTCGGCTCCCAGTCGTCGAGCGCGGCACGCACGTCGGGCTCGTACAGCTCGTCGAACTCGTCGTCGCAGCGCTCGGACACCGAAACCAGCCTATGACCGCACGGCCGCGGCCCGGTCGTCGCCACCGAGGACGAGGAACCTGCCTCAGGTGGCCAGCGCGAACCGCACCTCGTCGACCTCGAACGTGCCGAGGTCCTCGCGGCGGGCGCCGCCGTCGGCAGCCCAGCCCTGCGACCGGTAGAAGGCCAGCGCTCGATGGTTGGCGGCGAGGACCCAGAGCCGCACGTCGGCGCGTCCCCCGGCCCGCAGCGCGGTGACGGCAGCGCCGAGCAGGAGCCGCCCGCCACCGAGCCGCTGTGCGCTCGGATCGACGTACAGCTCGTAGACCTCGCCGGTGACGGACGCCTCCACGTCGTCGTCACGACAGGGCCCGGCGTCCACGTAGCCGAGCAGCTCGCCCGGACGGCCCCACGCGAGGAGCACGTGGCCGCTCGGCGCCCCCATGAGCGCCCGGGACACCCAGAACGAGACCGGGGGCACGACCTCGCGCCGGTCGAGCAGCTCGTCCGGCAGGATCGACCGGTAGGCGGACCCGAACGTGCGCCACTTCACCGCGGCGATCGCGGCCCCATCGGTGGCCGCCGCCCGCCGCACGGGCGGAAGCGGGCCGCCCGCGACCGGAACGTCGGCGAAGGGCGGGGGAAGCGCGAGATCGAAGCGGCGGCGCAGGAGCGCGGCGGCGCGCCGTTCCGCGGGTCGCAGCGGCTCGGCGGCGCCGTCTCGGCTGCGGTCGCGCTCACGGCGGACCAGGTCGAGCAGCTCGGCGGCGGGGTCGGCGACGACGATGCGGATCAGCCGCCGGTCGCAAGGGCGTAGACGCGGCGGCGGGGCACGCCGAGCACCTCGGCCACCTCGGTCACGGCGTCCCGGGTCGACGTGCCGGCGGCGAGCGCGGCAGCCAACGCCGCGGCGATGACCTCGTCGGTGGGGGCCGCCGCGGCTGGGGCGCCGTCCAGCACGAGGACGTACTCGCCCCGGGGCGCGCGCTCGGCCACCCGCTCGATGGCGTCCGCCAACGTGCCCCGCCACGTCTCCTCGTGCAGCTTGGTGAGCTCGCGGGCCAGCACCACCCGGCGCTCGCCGCCGCAGCTCTCGGCCAGGTCGCCGAGCGTCCGGGCCAACCGGTGGGGCGCCTCGTAGAGCACGACCGTGCGCGGCTCGTGGGCGACCGCCGCCAGCCGCTCGGTGCGCCCCGAGCCCTTGCGGGGCAAGAACCCCTCGAACGTGAAGCGCCCCGCGGACAGGCCGCTGACGACCAGGGCGGTGATCGCGGCCGATGGACCGGGCACGACCTCGACCACGTGGCCAGCGTCGACCGCCGCCCGCACGAGCCGCTCGCCGGGGTCGGAGATGCCGGGCATGCCGGCGTCGCTCACCACGGCCACGCGTTCGCCGCGGGCGAGCCGCTCGAGCACGTCGCCGATGGCTCGCACCTCGGTGTGGTCGTTGACGGTGAGCAGCGCCGGTGCGCGCACGCCGGCGTGCTGGAGCAGGCGCCCGGTGCGCCGGGTGTCCTCGCAGCACACGAGGTCGGCGGACGCCAGCGCCTCCACCGCCCGCGGCGACAGGTCTCCGAGGTTGCCGATCGGCGTCCCGACGAGGAGGAGGCGCCCGGCGTGCGCGCTTCGCTCGCTCACCGGCCGTCCACTTCGAGCTGGTCGCCGACGGCCAGGCCCCAGCGGGCGAACGAGCCGGCCTCGGCCTCGACGACCCCGCGGGCCCGCAGCACCGGCCGGGTGACGCGGTTGCGGGGCAGCGTGAGGGCCCGGAGCACGACCATGTCGCCGTCGCAGAACGCGACGTCGATGGGGAACCGCATGCCGATCGTGTGGACCGAGCGCGTGCGCTCCATGAGCAGCGCGCCCTCCACGCCTTCGCGACCCAGCAGGCCCTTGGCCCGCCCGCGATGCGACGTGGCGATCTCGAGGCTGGCCAGCACCTCGCCCTCGCGCAGCAACCAGGCCATCGTCCGCCTCAGCTCGTCTAGACGTTGAACCGGAACTCGAGCACGTCGCCGTCGACGACCTCGTAGTCCTTGCCCTCGATGCGGATCTTGCCCACGTCGCGGGCTTTGGACCAGGAGCCGATCTCGAGCAGCTCGTCCCAGTGGATGACCTCAGCCTTGATGAAGCCGCGCTCGAAGTCGGTGTGGATGCGTCCAGCGGCCTGCGGTGCCTTCGACCCGGCGCGGAACGTCCAGGCTCGCGACTCCTTCTCGCCGGTCGTGAGGAACGTGCGCAGCCCCAGCAGCTCGTAGGCCGTGTGGATGAACCGCTCGAGGCCGCCTTCGCCCAGCCCGAGCGCGTCGAGCATCTCGAGCCGCTCCTCACCCTCGAACTGCGCGGCCTCCGCCTCGAGCTGTACGCACATGCCGATCACCTCGGCCTGCGACCCCAGCTCGGCCCCGACGGGAGCGACGATCTCGGCGACGCGGTCGAGGTCGTCCTCGCCGACGTTCACCAGCGCGAGGACGGGCTTGTTCGTGAGCAGGAACTCCTCGCGCAGCAACCGGCGCTGCTCGGGCGTGAGGTTGCCGCGGTAGATGGGCGTGCCCGCGGAGAGCAGGGCGTAGGCCGCCTCCAAGGCGACCACCGTGTCCTGCAGGGACTTGTCCTGCTTGGCGGCCTTGCGGCGCTTCTCGACGCGCCCCTCGATGGTCTCGAGGTCGGCCAGCGCCAGCTCGAGCTCGACGACGCGCAGGCAGTCGAGGGGATCGGACGGGCCCGGGACGTCGTCGTCGACGAACGCGCGCAGCAGGTAGACGATCGCGTCGACCTCGCGGATGTGGGCGAGGAACTTGTTGCCCAATCCCTCGCCCGTGCTCGCCCCCTCGACGAGCCCGCCGATGTCCACGAACTGCACGCTTGCCGGGACGACCTTCTTCGAGGAAGACATCGCCGCCAGTCGATCGAGGCGCTGGTCTGGCACCTTCGCGACACCGACGTTCGGCTCGGTCGTGGCGAACGCGTAGGGGGCTGCCAGCGCGCCGCCGCCAGCGAGCGCGTTGTACAGCGAGGACTTGCCGGAGTTGGGCAGGCCGACGAACCCGAAGCGTTCCATTGCCGCCACGCTACGTGGAGGCGGCGCGACCCCGCGAAAGGCCCCGTCCGGTCATGCGCGGCGTGGTGGGCGGCCCACCGGGCGCGCAGACGCCGGTCAGCCGGCGAGCAAGCGCTCGATCACGAGCGCGACGCCGTCGTCGTCGTTGCTGGCCGTGATCTCGTCCGCCTCGGCGAGCACGGTCGGGTGGGCGTTGGCCACGGCCACCCCGTGTCCGGCCCAGCGCAGCAGCTCGAGGTCGTTCGGCATGTCCCCGAACGCCACGACGTCGGCGGCGTCGATGCCCGACGCGGCGATGACCCGCTCGACGGTGTGCGCCTTGTGGACCCCCAGCCGTGAGAGCTCGAGGAACGCCTCCCCGGGCAGGCCGGAGTGGGTGACCTCGGCCAGCCCGGCCACCAGCTCCTGGACCCGCGCCGCGGTGCCGGCCGGCGCGGGCTCGGGGAGGCGCACCAGGAGCTTCGTGACCGGCTGGTCGAGGAAGTCCTCGATCGGGGCGCGGGTGTGCCCCTCGGGCAGCTCCCAGTACGGCTGGTAGGTCGGGTCGACGTGGAAGGAGAAGCCCTGCTCGACGGCCAGGGCGGCGCCGATGTCGGCAGCCCGCAGGCGGCGCACGATCTCGACCGCGTCCGCCGGCTCGATCTCGTGGCGGTCGACCAGCTCGTGGCGGGCCGGGTCGTACACGAGCGCGCCGTTGCCGCACACGACCAGGCCGCGCTCGCCGAGCTGCTCGACGATGGGCGGGATCCAGCGGGGCGGCCGGCCGGTGGCGATCACGAGCCCGATGCCCGCGGCCTCGGCCGCGTCCACCGCGGCCCGCGTGCGATCCGACACGGTGCCGTCGCTGCGCAGGAGCGTGCCGTCGAGATCGGTGGCGAAGAGGCGGACCGGCATGGCCCGACGACCTTAGGAGGCGAGCCGTCAGGCCAGCGGACGCGAGCGACAGCGGCGCGGCCGGCGGGCGCAGCGAGGCGACCGGCAGCGATCCGCGCGCCTGGGCTGCAGCATCCGGTCACGCGCCCCGCGGCCGGCAGCGGTCGCTACCCTCGCCGGCATGGACCCAGTCGAAGCGCTCGAGCGCGTGGCGTACCTGCAGGACCGGGCGTTGCTCCCATCTCAGAAGACGGCGGCGTTCCTGAAGGCGGCCGACGTGGTGCGCACGCTGTCGCCCGCCGAGCTCAGCTCACGGGTGCAGGCCGGCACGCTCACCGACCTCGCCGGCATCGGGCCGAGCACCGCTGCCGTCATCCAGCAGGCCTGCGAGGGCCGCGTCCCCGATCGCATCGCGGACCTCGAGGTCTCGACGGTGATCCCGCTTGGCGAGGGAGCCGAGCTGCGAGCGGCCATCCGAGGTGACTGCCACAGCCACTCGACCTGGAGCGACGGGGGGGCCTCGATCGAGACGATGGCCCGCACCGCCCGCGACCTCGGCCACGAGTACCTGGTGGTGACCGACCACTCGCCGCGGCTCACCGTGGCCCACGGGCTGGACCGCGATCGGCTCATGCGGCAGCTCGACGAGATCGCCGCGCTCAACGAGCAGCTGGCGCCGTTCCGCATCCTCACCGGCGCGGAGGTCGACATCCTCAGCGACGGCGCCCTCGACCAAGACGAGGACATGCTCGAGCGGCTGGACGTCGTCGTCGCGTCCGTGCACGCGAAGCTCTCGATGGAGGCGAGGGCGATGACCGAGCGGATGGTGCTCGCGGTGGCCAGCCCCCACGTCGACATCCTCGGCCATTGCACCGGCCGCAAGGTCAAGGGCTTCGGTGCCGAGCAGCGCACCGTGCGGCCGCAGGCGGCGTTCGATCCCGAGATCGTGTTCGCCGCGTGCGCGCGCTTCGACACGGCGGTCGAGATCAACTGCCGGCCCGAGCGTCAGGACCCGCCCGACGACCTGCTCGCGCTCGCGCTCCAGTGGGGCTGCAAGGTCAGCATCGACACCGATGCCCACGCGCCCGGCCAGCTCGAGTTCCAGGCCTACGGGTGCGACAAGGCGGCCCGCCACGGCATCGAGGCCGACGACATCGTCAACACCTGGCCCGCCGACGACCTGCTGGCCTGGACGGGCGCGCACCACTCCTGATCGGCGCACCGGATGGTGTCGGGCGCGGGTGGGGCGCCTAGCCTGGTCGGCCATGTCGAAGAAGACGACCAAGCGCAAGATCAACGCCCGCCGCAAGAAGGCGAACCACGGCACCAAGCCGAACGCTGGTCGCGGCTGACCCCACGGGGGACCGTCCGACGGCGCCGGCGTCGGGCGCGGTGGGTAAGCCAGGAGCCATCGTGCCTGGTTCTCCCAATTCCTGACTAACCTCATCGGGATTATGAGGTTGGAGCAAGATGCCGCTCGACGCCCCCGTCGTTATGCTCCGCCGCATCGACACGTGGCGACGCCAACGGGCGGCGGGGGCACAGCGATGAGCGCCGAAGTGGCGATCTCGCTCTCGGGCGTCACCAAGCGGTACGCGGGCGCCGCCACCGTGGCGGTCGAGCCGCTCGACCTCGACGTCGAGCGCGGCCACGTCGTGGTCCTGATCGGCCCGTCCGGTTGTGGCAAGACCACGACCCTGCGGATGATCAATCGCCTCATCGAGCCGACCGCCGGCACGATCACCATCGACGGCACCGACATCCGCGACCGGCCGGTCACCGAGCTGCGCCGGGGCATCGGCTACGTCATCCAGCAGGTCGGGCTCTTCCCCCACCGGACGATCGCCCAGAACATCGCCACGGTCCCGACCCTGCTCGGCTGGGACAAGCGCAAGGTGCGCGACCGCGTGGACGAGCTGGCCGACCTGGTGGGGCTGGACCCGGAGCTGCTGCGGCGCTATCCGTCCGAGCTGTCGGGTGGTCAGCAGCAGCGCGTCGGCGTGGCCCGCGCGCTCGCGGCCGATCCACCGGTGCTGCTGATGGATGAACCGTTCGGCGCCGTCGACCCGATCGTCCGGGCTCGCCTGCAGGCCGAGCTGCTGGCGCTGCAGGCACGGGTCCACAAGACGATCGTGCTGGTCACCCACGACATCGACGAGGCCATCGCCCTCGGTGACCGCGTCGCGGTGCTCAACGTCGGCGGGGTGCTCGAGCAGTACGCGGCACCCGACGACCTGCTGGCGGCACCGGTGAACGACTTCGTGGGCCAGTTCCTCGGCCACGAGCGCAGCATCAAGCGGCTGTCGTTGGCGCGGGTCGCGAACCTCGCGCTCGACGGCGGGCTGGTGGCCGACGTGGAGGCCGGGATCGACGCGGCCCGCGCCGTGCTGGCGAAGGGCCACGGCGCGTGGCTGGGGCTGATCGAAGGCGGGCGGTTCGCCGGCTGGGTGCCCGTGGACGAGGTCGAGGCCGCGGGCTCGATCGCCGAGCTCGAGCCCGAGCCGGCCGCCGCCGTCGTGCGGGCCGACAGCACGCTGCGCGAGGCGCTGGAGGTCATCCTGACGTCGCGCTCGTCGACCGCCGTCGTGGTCGACGAGCACGGAACGTTCGGCGGCACGGTCACGCTGGAGGCCATCCGGGAAGGGCTCACCCGATGACGACGGCCTTCCGTGAGCCGCACGCCCGCTCGCGTCGACGGTGGTGGTGGCTCGCCCTGGCCGTGGCCGGCGCCGCGTTCGCCGCCTGGGCCAAGGTCCGCATCAGCCACCTCGACACGTCGACCCAGGCGACGAACCCCATCATCCGCTGGGAGTACCTGTTCAAGCGCCCCGAGACCCGCTCGGAGCTGTGGACCCGCACCACCGAGCACCTGCAGCTGACCGTGGTCCCCGTGGCGCTCGGCCTGCTGATCTCCAGCATGCTCGCGGCGATCGGCCTGCGCTTCCGCTGGCTGCTGACGCCCATCACGCTGCTGTCCGGCTTCCTCTACACGATCCCGAGCCTGGCGCTGTTCGGCGTCCTCGTCACGTACACCACCAACTGGACCGCGGCGGTCGTGGCCCTCACCAGCTACACGCTGCTGATCCTCGTGCGGAACATCGTGGCGGGGATCGACGGCGTGCCCAGCGCGGTGACCGACGCCGCGGACGGGCTCGGCATGGGTCGCGTGCGCCGGTTGATCAGCGTCGAGCTGCCCCTCGCGCTGCCGGTGATCCTGACCGGCGTGCGGGTGGCGACGGTCACGACGGTCGGGCTGGTCGGCATCTCGTCGGTGATCCAGCTCGGTGGCCTCGGCTCGCTGATCTTCACCGGCTACAACAGCTCGTACCCGACGAAGATGGTGATCGGGGCCGGTCTGTCGGTGCTGCTGGCGGTCGCGCTCGACCTCGTGCTGCGGCTGGTCGAGCGGCTGACCACGCCCTGGGCCCGCCGGCGGGTGGGCGCATGATCGCCCTGGCATGGGCGGCGCGCCTCGCAGCCGCTGCCCCCGAGGCCGACCCGACGAACGCGCTCCAGTGGTTCCAGCGGCGCTCGCTGCGCACGACGTCGGGCCCGATCCCCGACCAGCTGTGGCTGACCCTCTGGCACTCGCTGGCGGCGGTGGCGATCGCGGTGGTGATCGCCGTGCCGCTGGGGTTGGTGCTCGCCCACTACCGCAAGGCCGAGGCGCTCTCGGGGGTGGTGGTCAACCTCGGTCGGGTGGTCCCGACCACCGCGATCGTCGGCATCGCCGTGCTGGTGTCGCTGCGCAACGGGCTCGGCTACGAGCCGTGGCCGATCATCGTCGCGTTGGTGCTGCTCGGCCTGCCGCCGGTGTTCGCCAACACCTACACCGCGATCCGCGGCGTCGACCGAGACGCCGTCGACGCCGCGCGCGCCATGGGCCTCACGGAGACGCGCATCATGCGCTCGATCGAGCTTCCGCTCGGCCTGCCGGTGATCCTCACCGGCATCCGCGTGGCGCTGGTGCAGCTGGTGGCGACCGAGGCGATCGGGTCGTACTTCGGCGGCGAAGGGCTCGGCGCGTACATCCGCCAGGGCTTCGCCAACGATTCGATCGCCCAGATCCAGGCGGGGGCGATCCTCGTGGCCGGCCTCGCCACGGCCTGCGACCTCGTCCTCTGGCTCGTGATGCGGCCGCTGACGCGGCGAGGATCATCCCCTCGCGCCCGGCGCGGTGCAACGATCGACGTCCAACCAACCACGGGAGCAGCAACAACATGAAGCAGAGAACGTGGACACGCGGGCTCCTGGCCCTCCTCGCCGTGCTGGCCCTGCTGGCTGGTGCGTGCAGCTCGAAGAAGTCGACCTCGTCGAGCACCACCACCGCGAGCTCCAGCGGCACGACCGCGGCCGGCTCCGGCGCGAAGGTGCGCATCACCTCGCAGGACTTCAACGAGCAGAAGACGCTCGCGCAGGTCTACGGCCAGTACCTCAAGGCGCAGGGCTTCGACGTCACGATCCAGCGCCCGATCGGCACCCGCAAGCAGATCTTCGCGGCGATCAAGGGCGGCACGGCTGACCTCGTGCCCGACTACGGCGGGTCGGCAGCCACCGAGCTCGACAAGACCGGCAAGCCCTCGCCCGACCAGGCCAAGACCGAGGCCCGCCTCGCGGCGGCGCTGAAGGGCAGCGGGATGGCCGCCTCAGCCGCGGCCCCCGCGCAGGACATCAACGCGCTGACCGCCCTGACGACCTGGGCCCAGCAGAACAGCGTCACGACCATCTCGGACCTCAAGAAGGTGCAGGACAAGGTCACGATCGGCGGAGCACCCGAGTGCGCAAACCGCCCCGACTGCCTGCAGGGCTACGAGGGGCCCGTCTACGGCCTGAAGTTCAAGGGCTTCAAGGCCGTGTCATACGGGCCGCCGCTGGTCGCCGGCCTCAAGGCCAACACGATCCAGGTGGCGCAGTACCAGACCACCGCACCGGAGATCGCCAGCGGCGAGATCGTGGTCCTCAAGGACGACAAGGGGCTGCAGGGCGCCGATCCGGTCGTGCCGATCTTCTCGTCGAAGGTCTCCAGCCCGGCGCTGATCAAGGCGCTCGACACCCTGTCCGCCAAGCTCACCGACGCCGACCTCGCCGCGTGGAACAAGGCGACCGACATCGACAAGAGCGAGCCGGTGGACGTGGCCAAGAAGTGGCTGCAGGACAAGGGCCTCATCTGAACCTGCGTCACGCCGCCCGACGTGAACGCGGCGTGGAAGCGGTTGCATCACGACCGCTTCCACGCCACGTCGGCGGAGGTCAGGCGAGCAGCCGGCGGAGCCAGGCGACCACCGCGTCCCGGTGCGGGGCCAAGCCGTTCATCTCGGTGAGCGCGGCCGGCTGCGCGACAAGGCGGTCGAGGAACCGCTGTGCGACCTCGGGCCGCTCGGCCAACGTGCCGAACGGCACCTGTTGCACGCGGATCGTGAAGAGGACGGCGGCCGACGTCGTCAGCCGGCGCAGCGTCTGGCGCTCGCTGCGCAGCCACAGCCCGAGCGCGACCTCGTCCCCCGAGAGCCGTGCCGCCGGAGCGAGACGGACCGGCGCGAACAGGTCGGGCGCGTCGTGCACGGACCAGTTGCGGCGGGCCGAGATCGTGTCGGGACGCAAGCGTTCGAGGTAGCGGTCCACCCGGGGCGCGAGCTCGACGTCGTAGCGCGGCACGGGTTCGTGGATCGCGGCGGCCGACCCGCCGAGCTTGTCCGCCAGCCGCCAGTGGGACGGGAAGCACAGGCAGGCGGCATCGAGGTGGAACGCCCCGTCGCGCGGGACCATCAGCACGAGGTCTTCCTGCACGAGCCGGCCCGCCACCTCGAGCGGATGGCGGGGGTGAGCGTGGACGTCGCGGTCGTCCGGCTCGCTGACCGTGTCGGGCAGCCCACGACGCGCCAGCCAGGAGCGCACGAGGTCGAGCACCTCCGCCCCCGCGTCCTGGGTGCCGGCGAGCGCCGCGAAGACCTCGCCGTGACGCCGGTCGAGCAGGTCAGCGCGCAGGGCCAGCTCGGCGGGCCGGCGCTCGTCGGCCACGAGCCAGCGCTCCTCGTCGATGCGGCCGAGGCCCATCGACAGCCACGGCGGGCCCTCGGCCCGGAGCACGAGCTCGTCGAGCCAGTCGGCCATCGGTCAGCGCGCGCCGAGCGACACCCGGTCGTGCAGCAGGGCGGCGCGCGCGGCGTTGGCACCGCAGGCGCCGTGCACGCCGCCGCCGGGATGGGCACCGGCCGATGCCAGGTACAGGCGCTTGACCGGCGTCTCGGGCCGCCCCGGCCCAGGAATGGGCCGGAACACCAGCTGCTGATGAAGCTGGGACGTCCCGCCGCCGACGGCCCCGTCGACCAGGTTCGGGTTGGCGGCCTCCAGCGTCCGCGGCGTGAACACGTGACGGCCGACGATCGAGGCCCGGAAGCCCGGCGCGAGCGCCTCGATGCGGGCCTCGATGCGCGCCGCGAACGCCTCGGTCTCCCGCTGGTCCCAGCGGCCGGTGATGCCGTCGCCGCCGTCGTCGGCCACGGGCTGGCGCGGCACGTGGCTGTAGGCCCAGGCGGCTTCGGTGCCGGCCGGTGAGCGGGTGGGGTCGGCCGTCGTCATCTGGCCGAGCAGGAGGAAGGGCTGGTCCGGGACCCGCCCGTTGGCCAGCTGCCACGACGTGCGGCTGATCTCGGCCAGGCTCAGGCCGACGTGCACGGTGCCCGCCGGCGCGACCGCCGGGTCCCGCCAGGGGATCGGCCGCGAGAGCGCCCAGTCGACCTTGAAGCTCGGGTCGTCCCAGTGGAAGCGGGCGATGTGGCGGAGCACGCGGTCCGGGAGGTGCTCGGGCGCGACGAGGTCGCCATAGAGCGCCGGCGCCGACACGTCGGCGAGCACGGCTCGGCCGGCATCCACGGCCCGCCCGTCGGTGGTGCGCACGGCGACCGCGCGACCCCCGCGCACCTCGATGGCCTCGACCGACGACCCGCACACCACCTGGCCACCGCGCGACCGCAGGCGGAGCAGCAGGGCGTCGGTGAGCGCCTGCGCGCCGCCCTCGGGCACGGGGAACCCGTGGTCCTGCCCGACCATCGCCAGCATGAGGGTCGGCATCACCGCTCCGGCCGTGTCGACCGAGCCGTCGAGGTGCATGAGGTGGCCGGCCAGCAGCAAGCCGCCACCGGCGCCCGCGAACCGCTCGTGGGCCAGCCGCCGCAGCGGGACGACCCCGAGCCGGGCCAGCTCGAGCAGGCCCCACGGCCCGAGTCGGGCGGCCAGTCGGACCCCGGCGCGCACGGGCGGGAAGGGTCCGCCCAGCAGGGCGCGGAGCAGCGGATCGCGCATGCGGGCCCAGTCGGCGTGCAGGGCCCGCCAGGCGTCACCATCGCCCGCCGCGAACCGATCCAGCGACGCGGCCGTGACGTCGATGTCGGTCGACAGCACGGCCGATGGGCCGTCTCCCGTGGGATGGGCGACGACCAGCGGGGCCCGGCGCCAGCGCAACCCCCACCGCTCGAGGTCGAGCGCGGCGATGGCCGGCGACACCGCGGCCAGTGGATAGAAGGAGCTGAACAGGTCGTTCGTGAACCCGGGGGCGGCGATCTCCCCCGAGCGCACCGCACCGCCCGGCTCGTCCGCCCCTTCGAGCACGGTCACCGACCAGCCGGCATCAGCGAGCAGGTTGGCGCCGACGAGCCCGTTCGGTCCGCTCCCGATCACCACGGCGTCCGGCATGTCCGGCATGGTCGCACATCCGCCCCCGCCGCTGGCTGCCCTAGCGCGGGAGGGGCCAGACCTCTGGAGACAGCCACAGCCCGGCCGCGACGAAGAAGGCGGCTCCGACCAAGAGCACGAGGCCCCGCTGGCCGACGCGGCCGGCCGGGTCGACGAGGCGACCGAGGAGGTGATCGACGGCGAGGCCGGTGCGGAAGCGGGGCGATCCGCGTCCCGCCGGGACCACCAGGCCCAGGGCCACGACCGCCCCGATGGCGCGCAGGGCCAGGTCGAGGACCGGGGTCGGCGACGAGAGGTGGACCAGGCCATACCAGCCGCCGATCAGCACGGCGCCGACGGCGAGCACCGGCGCGCTGCGCACGACGCTCACCACGACGTTGCGCACGAACCGCGGTGGGGCCATGGCCGCCGGTGCCGTGGCCCGGTCGATCCACCGCCCGCCCAGGCCTGCGTCGCGCCGCGCGCCGTGGAGCAGCGAGTCACCCCAGGTTGCGAGCACGGGGAGCACGATGAGCACGAGCCCGATCGTGACCGCCACCGGCGCGGCGGAGGACAGCCCGACCGCGGCCGCCACCAACGGGACGCGGGCCTTCCAGCGACCGGCGGCCGGTGGCCCGACGGCAAGCGGCCGTGCCGGAGCGGGGACGGCGCCCGTCGGCGTGAAGCCCGGCACGTGCGGGGGCGGCACGAGCACGCGCGGGCTCGGTGCGGGCGTGGTGGCCGCGCCCTGCGCCGCGGTCGGCGGGACCGCGGTCGGCCGGGCCGCAGGCGGTG
>JAODBM010000124.1 GCA_025463985.1 Acidimicrobiales bacterium | reverse complement strand
GCCGGACGACGCGGGGCTCGGCCATCAGGCGACCCCGACGGGTTCCGGGCTGCGGTCCGGCGGCGGCGGCGCGTCGGGCGGTGCGCCCGCGGCCGGCACCGGGGCCGAGACCGGCTCGATCGGGTTGCGGCGCCGGCCGGGGAACGCGGCGAGCACCGATCCGACGGCCATGGTGCCGCCGCCGATCCAGAGCCACACGATCAGCGGCTGGACCACGACCCGCACCCGCACCGAGCCGCCGCCGGCCCGGGTCTCCTGGAGCGCGAGCAGGATGCTCTCGGTCATCGAGTTGCTGACCGACGGCTTGCCGATGGCCTGGCTGCCGTTGGGGAACTGCTGCAGGCCCGGCTCGTAGACCTTGCCGCCGTCGATGCGGAACTTGGCCGACTGCTCGGTCCGGGCCGGCGTGACGCTGGTGGCGGTGCCCACGAAGCTGATGTCGTGGCCGGCCACCGAGCGGTGGCTCGGGCAGGTGGCCGTTGCGGTGCGGCAGAGCGTGAGCTCGCGCTCGTGCTGGTAGCTGTTCGAGGCGGCGAACGCCACCGCGATCATCAGCACCCCGAGGTGCACGATCATGCCGCCGTTCGTGCGACCGACCAGGCCCCGCCAGCCCTGCCGACGGGTGGCCAACACGAGCTGGCGCAGCGCGGCGCCGGCGGCGAAGCCGGCCAGTCCGAACGCGACCAGCGTGGCGAAGCCGCGGGCGCCGAGCGCGACCGACACCACGACGACCCCGGTGCCGAGCCAGGCCGGCCAGAGCAGCCGGGTGCGCAGCGTCTCCGCCGAAGCCTTGCGCCAGGGCAGCGCCGGCGCCATGGCCATGAGGAACAGCAGCGCGATCCCGATCGGCATGGCCATGCGCTCGAAGTACGGGACGCCGACGGTGACCCGCTTGCCGTTGAGCGCCTCCGACAGCAGCGGGAAGACGGTGCCGAGCAGCACCACGAACGCGAACCCGGCGAACGCGATGTTGTTGAACAGGAAGGCGCCCTCACGCGAGACCGGCGAGTCGATGCGACCGGGCGACCGCAGACGGTCACCACGCCAGCCGATGAGCCCGACCGTGACCAGCACGATGAGCCCGAAGAAGGAGAGGATCCACGGCCCGATCCCCGACTCGCTGAACGAGTGCACCGAGTCGAGGACGCCCGACCGGGTCAGGAACGTCCCGAGGATCGTCAGCGCGAACGTGGCGCACAGCAGCGACAGGTTCCAGACGCGCAGCATGCCGCGCCGCTCCTGGACCATCACCGAGTGCAGGTAGGCGGTGCCCGTGAGCCAGGGCAGGAACGACGCGTTCTCGACCGGATCCCACGCCCAATAGCCGCCCCACCCGAGCACCTCGTGGGACCACCAGGCACCGAGCACGATGCCGACGGTGAGGAACGTCCAGGCGAACAGCGTCCAGCGCCGGGTCTCGAGCAGCCAGCCCTCGCCCAGACGCCCCGTGGCCAGCGCGGCGACGGCGAACGCGAACGGCACGGTGAACCCGACGTAGCCGAGGTAGAGCATCGGCGGGTGGAACGCCATGAGCGGGTGGTTCTGCAGCAGCGGGTTCGGGCCCGGCCCGTCGAGCGGCGGGTTCGCGAGCGTGCGGAACGGGTTGGCCGGGCCGAGCATCAGCGCGAAGAAGAACAGGCAGACGACGAACATCGTGAGCATGGCCCAGCCCACGAGCGGGTCGTTGAGGCGGGTGCGGAACTTGCGGACGACGGCGACGGTGAAGCCGGTGAGCACCAGCGTCCACAGCAGGATCGAGCCTTCGAGCGCGCCCCACAAGGTCGCGAAGTTGTAGAGCGCCGGCGTCCGCGAGCTGCCGTTGGTGGCGACGTACTTCATCGAGAAGTCGCGGGTGATCAGCGCCCGCTCCATGGCCACGAACGCCAGCAGCGCGGCGCCGAGGAGCATCAGCGCGTACACCTTGCTCATGCGCAGCAGCTCGGCGCGCTGCTGCGTGAGGCCGAGGGTCAGCGTGACGATCGCGGCGAGCGCCGAGACGACGCCGAGCACGACGCCGCCGGTCCCGAGGGCGGCGTTCACCCGGCGGCCCCGGCAGCCTTCTGCGTCGGCGGCACGCGGTCGGGGTGCTTCTTGCCGTAGTTCGGGTCGTTGACCTTCTTGTAGTTCTCGGTGTGCTTCACGAGCAGCCGGTCGCTGTCGAAGCGCGGCGCGGTCGCGTCCCAGTGGCCCTCGACCACCACGGGGAGGCCGGGCTTGAACAGCGCGGGCTCGCTACCGGTGTGCAGCACGTCGACGGCGACCCCGTTGTAGGCCACGGTGAACTCGACCGAACCCGTGCCCTCCCGGGGCGTGCTGTTGACGATGCCCTGCAGCCGGAAGCGCTTCTGGCCCAGCTGCGCTTTCTGCGCGACGGCTTCGTCGGCGTTCTTGTAGAAGAGCGTGGCGCTGCTGAGCCCCTTGCTCAGGATGAGGCCCCCGGCCACGAGCAGCACCACCAGCACGGCGATGCTCCCCCACCGGCGGGAACCGCGGCGGCCTCCGGCAGGCCGGTCGGTCCGGGGCGTGAGGTCGAGGCCGCCGTCTTCCAGGTCACGGTCGTCGGGGGCATCGATGGGTGGCGTCGGGCTCACATCCACCGTCGCTTCTCGGGCGGCAGGTTGCGCCCGAGCCGCCGGCCGAGCACGACCGTGCGCACCACGTAGGCGAGCAGGACGACCAGCACGAGCGAGTAGGCGCCCGCTACGAAGCTCCAGGCGCTGGCGGCGACGATCATCGTGCCGCCCCGGTCCCGGCCAGCGGCGAGGCGACGCCTGAGGAGCCCTCGGCCCGCCGCTCGGCGATCGCGGCGTCGAGGCCACGTTCCTCGGCCCGGGCCTGGACGTATTGCAGGCGGAAGCGGTGCACCATCAGCCACGCGTAGACCAGCAGGAACACGACCATGCCGAACATGAGGGCGAAGAGCTTGAGCCCGTCGATGGTGGGGTTGAACCGGGTGATGGTGGCCTTCTGGTGCAGGCTGCGCCACCAGTCGACCGAGTAGTGCACGATCGGCACGTCGGCGAAGCCGATCAGGCCGGCGATGGCGGCGCGCTTGGCCCGCGCCACCGGGTCGGTGATGGCCCGCCGCAGCGCGAGGTAGCCGAGGAACAGGATCAGGAGCAGGGCGGTGGTGGTGAGCCGGGCGTCCCAGACCCACCAGGCGCCCCACGCGAAGCGCCCCCAGATCGACCCCGTGGCCAGCGTGAGCGCGGTGAAGACGACGCCGACCTCGGCGGAGGCGGCCGCCAGCAGGTCCCAGCCCTCGCTCTTGCGCCACAGGTACATGGCCCCGGAGGCGGCGGTCACGAAGAACGCGAGGAAGCAGACGATGGCGACCGGCACGTGCAGGTACATGATGCGGACGGCTTCGCCCATCTGGTTGATGCTGGCGTCCCTGCCGCTGTCGGGCGGCGAGGCCACGAGGGCCACGAGCAGGAACGCGGCTATGCCCACGAGGGTGACGAGGCCCAGCACCCGGCTGCCGACCGAGGCCGTGCCCGCGGGATCGAGCCGCCACCGGCCGGCCGACGGCGACGACGCGGGCGAGCCGGCCTGGCGCGGAGTCGAGGTGTCCGGGGTCACGATTCCTCCATGAGCGGGTCGAAGGCGAAGATGCCGATGCTGGTGTAGATGAGCGCGAAGATCGCTAACAGGCCGAACCAGCGCCATCCTTCACCCGATGCCTGGCGGAAACCGGCCTGGAACGCTTGGGTGGCAGCGATCAAGACCGGAGCCACGACGGGCAGCAGGAGCAGCGGCAACAACGTCTCGCGCAACCGCAGACCTGCGGCCAGCACGCCGTAGAGGCTACCGGCGGCCGCCAAGCCTGCGGTAGCCGCCAGGCAGGTGACGATGAGCAGGAGCGGGCCGCCGACGTGGGCGCCGTAGAAGAGGGTCACGCCCACCCCGAGCACGAGCTCGACGGCCAACAGGTGCACGGCGATGCCCGCGGCCTTGCCGAGGAAGATGCCTGCGGGATCGAGGCCCGAGAGCCGCAGGGCGTCGCGGACGCCGTCGTGGGACTCGAGCACGAAGGCCCGCTGGATCGCCAGCAGCGCCGAGAACAGCACCGCCATCCAGAACAGGCCGGGCGTGGCCTCTTGCAGGATGCGCCGATCGGGGTCGAGCGCGAAGGCGAACAGCACCAGCACCAGCACCGCGAAGGGCATCACCTGGTTGGTGGTGACGCGGCTGCGCCACTCGAGGCGCAGGTCTTTGCCGACCACGAGCAGCGCGTCATGCAACACCGGCGACCTCCCCACCCTGGCGGCGATGCTCCGAGGCCGCATCCGGGGCCGGGGCCGGGGGACGCGGGGTGCCGGAGGCGGTGACGCCGGGCGTGGCGGCCTCCACGGCGGGCAGCTTCGCGTCCACCGTGCCACCGGTGACGGCCACGACGCGGTGGGCGATGGCCGTGGCCCGATCCTGCTCGTGCGACGCGAACAGCACGGTGGCCCCGGCGGCGACGGCGTCGCGCATGAGGCCGTCGATGAGATCACGGCCCTCCTGGTCGAGCGCGGCGTGCGGCTCGTCGAGCAGCCACAGCTCAGGCCGGCGGGCCACCATCACGGCCAGGGAGGCGCGACGGCGCTGGCCAGCCGACAGGCGGGCCACCGGCACGTCGGCCAGCCGGCCGTCCAGGCCGAGGCGGACCATGGCCGCGTGGGCGTCGCCCGCCGCCGTCTTGCCGGCGCGGGCCCAGAACCGCACGTTGTCGGCCACGGTGAGGTCGTCGTAGAGGCCGCTGTCATGGCCCAGCAGGCCGACGCGGGGGCGGACCGGTCGCCGATCGGCGACGAGATCGACCCCGAGCACCCGCGCCGAGCCGGCCACCACCGCGACCAGGCCCGCGCAGACTCGCAGCAGGGTGGTCTTGCCGGCACCGTTCGGGCCCTGCAGGAGCACGATCTCCCCGGGCGCCACGTCGAGGTCGACGCCGGCCAGGGCGGGGAAGCGCCCGAGCAGGGAGACCGCACCGCGGAAGTGGACGACGGGCTCCATGAGGATCCTCCGAAGGCTACCGACGCTGGTCGGCGGCGACCAAGGTGAGCGGGGCGTCCGGGCCAGCAGCCGCTGCTCGCCTAGCCTGCGCCGCCGTGATGGCGCGTGTGTTGGGTGGGATCGGTCGCACGCTGATCTCCGCGGGGGTGCTGATCCTTCTCTTCGTCGCGTACGAGGTGTGGGGCACCAACCTCCAGGAGGCCAGCGCCCAGCGGCAGCTCAGCCGCGACTTCAACGCCGCGCTGCAGCACGCACCGGCGACGAGGCCCACCACGACCAGCACGACCGCGCCCAAGCCGACCACGACCGTCCCCAAGCCCGGCCTCCAGGTCACCACTGCGACGACCCCGCCGGCCCCCGCGGCCATCGACCTGCCGGTGCCCACCGACGGCGCGGCGATGGCCGAGATCCAGATTCCCAAGATCGGCGTGGACAAGACCGTGGTGCAGGGCGTCACCCTCGACCAGCTCAAGCGCGGGCCGGGCCACTACCCCGGTACGCCCCTGCCCGGCCAGAAGGGCAACGCTGCGATCGCCGGCCACCGCACGACCTACGGGGCGCCCTTCCACAACATCGACAAGGTGGCAGTGGGCGACGACATCATCATCATCACGACCTACGGCACGTTCCACTACAAGGTCGACTCGTCGATCATCGTGAGCCCGAATGCCAGCGAGGTGCTCCTCGACAAGGGCGACGCTCGCATCACGCTCACGGCCTGCCACCCCAAGTACTCGGCGGAGAAGCGCATCGTGGTCAGCGGGGTGCTCGTCGGGCGACCGATCCCCCCGTTCAAGGGCCAGGACCAGTTCATGCGCCAGCACCAGAGCAGCAGCGGCGCCGGCAACACGGCCACGATCGACGGCGGGCTCTCGGGCATCAAGGAGTCCAAGACGCCCGCGTTCCTGTGGGGTGCGCTGGCCGCGCTCGTGTGGTTGGCGGCCTGGGCCGTCTCCCGCGTGGTCGGCCGCCGGGGTGCCGGGCGGCTCCTGCGCTGGGCGCCCTACCTCGTTGGGACGCCGGTGTTCCTGGTCGTCCTCTACGTGTTCTTCGAGAACTTCTCCCGGCTGCTGCCCGCCAACTTCTGAGGTCGGTCAGGCGTCGGTGAGGCCGTGCGGGCCGAGGCGGCGGGTGGAGGCGATCTCGTGGAACGAGACGTCGGCGGGGCCGTCCAGCAACAGTGCGATGCTGCGCATGAACGTCGCCGTGTGCGGCTGGGCGAAGTGGGCCTGCAGCGCGGCGTCGTCGGCCCACTCCTCGAGGAACACGAAGTGGTCGGGCCGTTCGGTGTCCTCGGAGAAGCGGTAGCCGAGGCAGCCGTCGTCGCCTCGCGAGGCCGCGCACATCGTGCGGGCCACGTCGAGCAGCTCGTCCCGCTGGTCCGGCGTCGTGCGGACCCGACCGACGACCACGATCATGACGGCGCCTCCGGTGAGCCGGCGCCCGTCCCCGGCGCCCGAGGCGTCGGAGCGATGCGCTCGGGGCAGGCCGCGGGATCGAGCGTGGCCGTGCCGCGCAGGTCGGCGGCCGAGCGCCCGACCTGCAGGACGACCGGACCGTCCTCGACCACCCAGCCGTGCGCCTCGCTGGACCAGTGCGTCCAGGCCCGGCCGTCGATGGCCACCTCGACCTCGACCTCGGCCCCCAGCGGCAGGTCGGCCACCGTGAAGCCGACAAGCTCCTTGGTCGCGGCCGGCGCCGGACGGTCCCCGGTCTGGGCGTAGACCTGCACGACCTCGGTGCCGGCGCGGGTGCCCGTGTTGGTGACGGGGACGCGGAGCACCGGCCGCCCGTCGGCACCGGTGGCCACGGTCGGCTCGCCGTACGCGAAGTCGGTCGTGGCCAGCCCGTGCCCGAAGGCGAAGGCGGGCGGGACGTCGTTCGTGTCGTGGTGGCGGTAGCCGATCAGCGAACCCTCGCGGTAGTGCACCTGGCCGTCGGCGCCGGGGAAGTTCTCGTGGGCAGCCGTGTCCTCGATGCGGACCGGGAAGGTCACCGGCAGGCGGCCGGTGGGGGGTGCGTCGCCGAACAGCACGTCGGCCAGCGCCCCGCCCGCCTCCTGGCCCGGCAGCCAGCACACGAGGAGCGCGTCGGCCCCCGCAGCCCAGTCGGTGGACACCGGCGCGCCCGCGTTCAGGACCACCACCGTGGCGGGGTTCACTGCGATGACGGCCCGCACGAGCTCGGCCTGGCGACCCGGGAGGTCGAGCGTCGTGCGATCCGCGCCCTCGGTCTCCCACTCGGTCGTCGAGCCGACCACCACGATGGCCACGTCGGCGTTCCGGGCGGCCTCGACGGCCCGCTCCAGCGCGTCCTCGGGCACCGGCGCCTGGGCGGTGACAGCGATGCCAGCCACCGGGATCTCGCCCGACGACGTGTAGATCACCTCGAAGCGGTGCGCACCGCCGGCTGGCAGCTCGACCTCGGCGACCACCTCATGGCCGCCGAGCCCGTAGAACGACCCACCCGGCCGAGCCCCGGCGGTGTCGACCAGCGCTCGCCCGTCGAGCAGCAGCTTGGCCGGGCCGACGCTGGTCAGCCCGAAGCGCCACGTGCCGCCGACCGGGGGCCGGAACGTGGCCGATCCCCGCAACGTCCAGCCGCTGATCGGGAGGCCGGGTGCCGGTGGGTGGAACCACAGCGTGCTCGCGCGGGCCGCGACCTCGCGGTGGACCACGACGGCGCCCGGCTCGTCGGAGAGGGCGAGCTCGACGAGCAGGCCCTGGCCGCGGCCGTCGGGCGCGTCGGGGCCCGGGTCGAGCCAGCGGGGGTCGATGACGGTCGTGCCGTCGTGCGCCGTGCAGCCCGGCTCGTGCACGACCTCGACGCCGGCTCCCAGCCGCTCGACGAGACCTTCGAGCGGCGTGGTCGTGTGGTGGGGGTTGACCCGAGCGCTGCCCCCGCCCTGTAGCGCGGGGGTGTCCGCGTTGGGACCGATCACGGCAACCCTGCGCAGGGCGTCCGGGTCGAGCGGCAACACCGCGCTCGGGTTGGCCAGGAGCACGATGCCCCGGCGGGCCGCCTCGCGGGCCAGGGCGCGGTGGGCCGGATCTTCGGCGGACGACTCGGCCGGCTCGTCGCCGCTGGTGACGCCCAGCCGGGCCCGG
>JAODBM010000193.1 GCA_025463985.1 Acidimicrobiales bacterium | reverse complement strand
GCTGGCGCTGCAGATCGGCCATCGGGGCTACGTGCTCGAGACCGGGCGGATGGTCACGTCGGGCACCGCCGACGAGCTCGCCGCTGATGCCGACGTCCGCCGCGCCTACCTGGGGTTCTGATGTCGCTCTTCTTCTCGCAGGTCTTCAACGGCATCGGGAACGGGGTCGTCTACGCCTCGGTCGCGCTGGCGCTCGTCCTCATCTTCCGCACCACCGGGCTGCTCAACTTCGCTCAGGGCGAGATGGCGTTGTTCTCGACCTACTTCACCTGGAAGCTCACCGCGCAGGGGCTGCCGATCGCCGCCGCGATCGGCGTCTCGATGGTGGTGTCGTTCATCGCCGGGGCGCTGATCGAGCGGGTGCTGATCCGTCCGGTCGAGTCGGCCCGCAACCCGCTCAACGTCGTGATCGTGACGTTGGGCATGTTCCTCGCGTTCAACTCGCTGGCCCAGCTCGTGTTCGGAACCAACCCGCAGCAGATGCCGTCGCTGTTCCCGGCCGGCAAGCTCGGCAGCCTGAACATCCAGAAGTCGACGATCGGGCTCGGCATCGTGCTGGTGATCGAGTGCCTGCTGCTGTGGCTGCTGCTGCAGCGGACCCGCGTCGGGCTGGCCCTGCGCGCGGTGTCGTCCAACCCGGAGTCCAGCCGCCTCGTCGGCATCAACACCGGGAACATGCTCATGCTCGGCTGGGGCCTCGCCGCGGCACTCGGCGCGGTGGCGGGTTCGCTCGTGGCGGCCAAGGGCACCGGCTTCGACGCGAGCCTCATGCAGCAGGTGCTGCTCTACTCGTTCGCCGGGGCTGCGCTCGGCGGGTTCGACAGCCCACTGGGCGCGGTGGTGGGCGGCCTCGTCGTGGGCGTGGCGGAGGCGCTCGCCGTGCAGTACGTGCGGGCGCTGCAAGGCATCACGATCGTCGTGCCGCTGGTGCTGATCCTCGTCGTGCTGCTCGTGCGGCCCAACGGCCTGTTCGGCCGCAAGATCGTGGAGCGCGTCTGATGGTCGTGCCCACCGCGCCTGTCGCGACCACCAAGCTGCCGACGGCGAGCGGCCGTCGCGCCGTGCCGTGGGTGCGGCTCGGTGCCGGCCTGGCGGTGCTCGCCGTGGCCATCTACCTGCCGTTCTATTACACGCCTGAGGTCAACACGACGCTCTCGCAGGTGCTGTACCTGGCCGTCGCCGCGGTGGGCCTCAACCTGCTGACCGGCTACAACGGCCAGGTCTCGATCGGGCACGGCGCGTTCTTCGGCATCGGTGCGTTCACCAGCGCCGTGCTCGTGGTCAACCACGGCTGGCAGTTCGAGTACACGATCCCGGTGGCCGCGCTGGTGGCCGCGGGCCTCGGCGTGCTCGTCGGGTTCCCGGCGTTGCGGGTGCGCGGCCTGTACCTCGCGCTGATCACGCTCGGGCTGGCCGTCGTGTTCCCGCGGATCACGGCCAAGGTGGTGAAGGGCACGGGGGGCGTGGCCCTGGTGCGCCCGGCCCGGACCGACCTGACGTCGCTCATCAACGGCCTGGCCGACGACCAGTACCAGTACCTGCTCTGCCTGCTGCTGCTGTGCATCGTGCTGCTGTTGACGTGGAACCTCATGCGCAGCCGCGCCGGGCGGGCCATCATCGCCACCCGCGACCACGAGGTCGCGGCCGAGTCGGTCGGGATCAACATCGCCGCCGTCAAGGTCGGCACCTTCGCGCTGAGCGCCGCGTTCGCCGGGGTGGCGGGAGCGATGTCGGTGATGGTCGACCACATCGCCGACGCCACGAACCCGATCACCTATTTCCAGCTGTCGATCGAGTTCCTCATCGCCGTGGTGATCGGCGGGTCGGCCACGATCATCGGGCCGGTGGTGGGCGCCGCGCTGCTGGTTCTGCTGCGCAAGCAGACGGCGGGTCTCATAACGGGTAAGGAGATCCTCGCGCCGGCCGTGCTGGGCGGTGCGCTGATCCTCATCGTCTACGTGCTTCCCGACGGCGCCGTCGGCGGGGCCCGCCGCCTCACCGCCCGGCTCGTTCGGGGCCGCCGGGGCTCGGGCGGCGGGTCCGGCGCGACGCCCGCCGTCGCGTCCCCTCCCCTCACCAACCAGACCACAACCTAGGAGGAGCCATGCCGCGATCTCGTTCGATGCGCGTGCTCGTGTTGATCCTCGCCGTCGGCCTCGTGGCCGCGTCGTGCAGCAGCCGTCGGAACGGCTCGTCGTCCAGCGGGACCACGGCGGCCCCGGCCGCGGGGGGCAGCGGTGGCTCCACCGCCACCACCTCGCCGGGCGCGATCGACACCTCCAAGTGCCCGGCCAACGACACCGCCGGCATCAGCGGCGACACGATCACGCTGGCCTCGTCGTTCCCCCAGTCCGGGCTCACCGCCGCGTTCTCGGAGATCTCGAAGGGCTACAAGGCGTACTTCTCCTACATCAACGACCAGGGCGGGGTCACGGTCGCCGGCAAGAAGTACAAGATCGCGGTCAAGGACAAGGACGACGAGTACAACGCGGCCAAGACCATCGCCAACATCGACTCGCTGGTCGGGACCGACGGCAGCAAGGCGTTCGCGGTGTTCAACGTGGTCGGCACGTCGAACAACATCGGCATCCGCCAGAGCCTCAACGACAACTGCGTGCCGAACACCTTCACCGCCACCGGCTCGCCGGCCATGGGCAGCCCCAAGTACCCGTGGACGATCGGCTCGACGTTGTCGCCGTACACGCTCGAGAGCAAGGCGTTCGCCGACTTCCTCAAGAAGACCAAGCCCAACGCCACGGTGGCCATGCTCGTGCAGGACGACGACTACGGCATGGACTACGAGCAGGGCTTCCGGGAGGCGATCAAGGGCAGCAGCATCAAGGTGGTCAAGGTCGAGAAGTATCCGGTGGGCGCGAACGAGGTGACCGCGCAGGTCACGTCGCTGGCCGCGACCCACGCCGACGCGTTCTTCGACGGCGGCACCCTGCTCGCGTGCCCGAACGCCCTCCAGCAGCAGAAGGCGGCGAACTGGAACGCCATCACCTACGTGTCGGGCACCTGCATCTCCAAGACGCTGATGGGCATCGCCGGCAACAACGCTGACAAGTCCTACAGCGTCACCAACATCAAGGACCCGCAGAACCCGCAGTTCGCCAACGACCCGGCGATGAAGCTCTACCGGAGCACCATCACCAAGTACCAGCCCAAGGCCGACATCGAGAACGGCATCGTGGCGTACGGGTACACGCAGGGCGCACTGTTCGTGGAGGCGCTCAAGGCCTCGAAGGCCATGACCCGATCCGCGTTGATGGCGTCGCTGCGCTCGATGAAGGCCGTCAAGGGTGTCGGGCTCATGATCGACGGGTTCTCGATCACCACGAACGGCGACAAGGACCCGTTCATGGGCGAGCAGATGCAGTTCGTGCAATACGACGCGTCCAAGAAGTACTTCAACGACATCGGCTCGGTGCTCGACTTCGAGGGTCAGACCGCGAAGTACACGCCGTCCGCGCTCATCAACGGCTGAGGTCGATCAGCCCAAGTGCTGCGTGATCAGCGCGGCCAGGGCCTCGGGGTCGACCACGACCTCGAGGCCCTGGCGCGCCGTCAGCCACTCGTGGTTGCGCCGGTGGAGGTCGTCGTCGGGGTCGAACCGGTTGAGCACCACGACCGTGCGGTGACCGGCGAACGGCGCGATCGACAGCAGGACCGCGTTGATCGTGCCGAGGCCGGCGTCCGCCACGAGCACGACCAGGTCCGGGTCGAGGCGGTTGGCGAACGTCACGGCATCGCCGTCGGCGGCGATCGGTGAGCGCGGTCCACCCACCGTCTCGACCCAACCCACGTCGACGGCCGGCGTCGGCCATTCCAGCTCGCCGAGCAGGTCGGCGGTGCTGGGCGCCGCCCGGCCAAGCGCCTCCGCGGCCATCGGGGGCGCCATCGGCACCTCGTACCAACGATGCGCCGGACAGACCGTCTCGGGCGCCTCGCCGCTGGCCGCCCCGAGCACGTCGGCGTCCTTCGGCCCGGACTCGCCGGGGTCGAACGACTGCGCCGGCTTGCGGGCCGCCACCTTCCACCCCGCGCGCACCAGCGCCTCGAGCGTGCGGGCTCCGGTCCAGGTCTTGCCGATCTCGGTGGCCGTGCCGACGACGAGCGCGAGCCGGTCGGGTCGTGGTCCGACCGGTCGCGGGCCGACCGGCGGCGGCGCCGGCTCAGGGCTCACCGGCACTCCCCGGGTGAAGGCCGAGCACCCGCAGCGCAGCGAGGAGCGCGCTCACCTGCTGGTCATCGTGCGCGGCGGAAAGCGTCACCCGGAGCCGGCTCGTGCCCACGGGCACGGTCGGCGGGCGAATGGCCGGCACGAGCAGGCCCTGGTCGAGCAGGTCCGCCGCCGCGGCCACGGCCCGCTGCTCGTCGCCGAGCACGAGTGGCACGATCGGCGACGGATGGCCGGGGACGAGCCGGTCGACGTGGCGGCGCAAGGTGGCCTGCAGCCGAGCGCCTTCGGGCGAGCGCACGATGCGCAGCGCGGCGAGCGCAGCCGCGCTGTCCGCCGGCGTCGACGCCGTCGTGAAGATCGACGAGCGGGCCGTGTTGACGAGCAGGTCGGCGAGCGGGCCACGACAGGCGGCGAACCCGCCGAGCGCGCCGAGGGTCTTGGACAGCGTGCCGACGCGGATGACCTCGATGCCGTCCAGGTCGACCTCGGTCGGGTCGGGCCCGAGCACCGCGTGGGCCTCGTCGAGCACCAGCAGCGCGCCGTGGCGGCGGCAGGCGTCGGCGATCGCGGCCAACGGCGCCACGTCCCCGTCCATCGAGAAGACGGTGTCGGTCACGACCAGCGTGGGCCCGGGCGCGGTCGCCAACGACCGTTCGAGCGCGTCGACGTCGGCGTGCGCGTAGATCGCAACGTCGCCTCGGGCCAGGCGGGCGCCGTCGATGATCGACGCGTGGTTGACCTCATCGCTGACGATGCGGACGCCGGCGGTGCCGAACGTGGTGAGCACGCCGAGGTTGGCCGCGAAGCCGGTCGGGAAAAGCACGGCCCGCTCCGCGTGCTTCCAGGCCGCCAGCTCGGCCTCCAGCTCGGCGTGCACCGGTCGCGCACCGGTCACGATGCGCGACGCGCCCGACCCGGCGCCCCAGCGGTCGAGGGCCTCGTGCGCGGCCGCGATCACGGCCGGGTGCGCGGTGAGCCCGAGGTAGTCGTTGGACGCGAACGAGACGACCCGCCGGCCGTCGGCGGTCATCGTGCCGTTCGGCCCGAAGGCGTCGAGCTCTCGCGGGGCGCGCCAGCGGCCCACGGCCCGGATGCCGGCCAGCCGCTGCTCGACGAGCGCCGCCCAGCTCGCGGGCGCGGGCGACCGGTCGGACGCGCCAGCGGCGTGCCGGTCGGAGGTCGTCGTCGGTGCTGACGCCACCTCGGGCCCCAGCGTCACGGACTCGGCCTCTGGGTGACCTCGACGGCCTCGGTGGTGCCGGTGATCTCGACGATCGACGCGGCCAGCACGTCCACGATGCGGTCGATCTCCGCATCGGTGCTCGTGAGCAGCGGCACCAGCACGATCACGTCGCCGAGCGGGCGGATGAGCACGCCGCGGTCCACGCACGCGGCCGAGACGCGCCGCCCCCAGCGCAACCCGTCGGCGGGGGGCGCGAGCTCGATGCCCGCCATCAGCCCGCGCTGGCGCACGTCGGCGACGCCGCTCAACGGCGCGACCCGCTCGGCCAGCGCGGCACCCAGCTGGGCGGCACGCGCGCGCACGTTGGCGAGCACGTCCCACTCGTCGACCAGTTGCAGATGCCGCAGCGCGACGGCTGCGGCGAGGGCGTTCCCGCTGTAGGAGTGCCCGTGGTAGAAGGTCCGCTCCGAGAGGTCCGGCCCGAGGAACGACTCGTAGACGCGGTCGCTGGCCACGGTCACCGCCATCGGCAGGTAGCCGCCGGTGAGCCCCTTGCCGAGCACGAGCAGGTCCGGTCGGACGTCGCACTGCTCGCTGGCGAAGAGCGTGCCGGTGCGGCCGAACCCCACGGCCACTTCGTCGTGGATCAGCAGCACGTCGTGCTCGCGGCACGCCGTGGCCACGGCCCGCACCGCCTCGGGGGACGAGATGCGCATGCCGGCCGCGCCCTGCACCAGCGGTTCGAGCACGACGGCGGCCAGGTGGTCGGCATGCCCGGCGATCAGCGCGACGGCCGCCTCGGGGCCACCCGGCTCGTCCAGGCCGGGGCTCCGCACGACCGGAAACCGCAGGGGATCGAACACGTCGGTGCCGAAGCCGCCGTCGCCGACCGAGAGCGAGCCGATCGAGTCGCCGTGATACGCGCCGCCGAACGCGAGGTACGCGGTGCGGCCGGTGACGCCCTGGTTCGTCCAATGCTGGAACGCGATCTTGAGCGCCTGCTCGACCGCGGCCGCGCCGTCCGAGGCGAACAGGAAGTGGGGTCCGTCGACCGGGACCCGCGGCGCCAAGGCTTCGGCCAGCTCGATCACGGCCCGGTTCCCGTTGCCGAGGAGGGTCGAGTGCGCGACGCGATCGATCTGATCGCGCAGCGCCGCGTCCAGCTCAGGCACGCGGTGGCCGAGCGTGGTGACCCACAGCGACGAGATGGCGTCGAGGTAGCGGTTGCCGTCCACGTCGATCAGCTCGTGGCCCTCGGCTCGCTCCACGATCACCGGCCGGTTCTCGGCGTAGGTCGCCATCTGCGTGAAGCCATGCCACACGACGGCCTCGTCGCGCCCGATCCACTCGTTGCCGGCACCCATCGCTGCGACGCTATCGACCGTGGCCCGCCGCGACCGAAATGACCCCCCGGGCGGCGCGGCGTCAGTCGCCCGGTGACCGCAGGTCTTCGGCCGCTTGGCGGACCTGCCAGTCGCGATCGGTGCTGGCCCGCTCGAGCGCGGCATCGACCTCCGCGCCCTCGAACGGCGCGAGCGCCAAGATGGCGCGGCGGCGCACGGCGGGCTTGTCGGTGGTGGCCGCCAGGACCGCTGGCAGGCCGTCCGGATCGCCGATGGCCCCGAGCGCGGCCACCGCGGCCTCGCGCACCAGCGGATCGTCGTGCTCGGTCACCAGGCGCGACAGCCGGCCGACCGCGCCGGCCTCCGCGGGCTCGCGCTCGCCCGACGCCCACGCGGCCACCTCGACGACCGCCGCATGGTCGTCGTCGAGCAGCGGGAGCAGGCTCAGCTCGGCAGCGATGCGCGCCGGGTCCGCTCCGAGGGCAGCCACGATCTCTGCAGCCCGGGCTCGCACCGCCGGATCCTCGTCACCCAGCGCCTCAGACAGGTCGGTCGGTCGCAGGTCGCCCGTCCGTGCGAGCGCGCCGAGCGCGGTGGCCCGCACCGAGGCGTCATCGTCCGCGAAGAGGGCCCGGGCGGTGGCCGCGTCGCCGCGATGTCCGGCCAGGGCCGCTCGGCGTCGGCGCGCGACGCGGTCGGCTAGGTTCCGCTCACCGGCCACGGCTGGGGCGACCTCGGAGGGAGCCACGCATGGGTGCAGCGAGCGAAGAGCCCACGGCGGTCGACGGGAAGCGGCGCCAGCGGGCGGCGGCGACCAAAGAGCAGCTGCTGGTCGCGGCGCGCGAAGTGTTCGAGGAGCGCGGATACCAGGCGGCCACGGTCGGCGCGATCACGAAGCTGGCCAATACGGCACACGGCACGTTCTACCTCTACTTCAAGAACAAAGAAGATGTGTTCGGCGAGATCATCACCGAAGTGGTGCGCGAGCTCTACGAGCGGTCGCTCGGGCCGTTCGTGTCCCTGCCCCCCGAGGGCGGCGTCAATCGCACCCCCGACGCCATCCGCGCGCTGCTGACCGTGTTCGCCGAGCACCGCGGGCTGTGGCGGGCCCTGCTCGAGGCCGTGCTGCAGAGCGCCACGATCGAGCAGCGCTGGCTCGACCTGCGCCGCACGTTCACCGACCGCATCATGATCCGGCTCGGCGAGCTCGAGGCCGCCGGCACCGCCCGCCCCCTCGATGCCGAGGTCGTGGCCCACGCGCTCGTGGCCATGGTCGAGTGGTTCGCGTTCGCCGGCTGCGTGTTCGAGGAGCCCGATCCGGCCACGATCGGCATCGACCGATCGACGGCGGTGCTGGCCGACATCTGGACCCGGGCCATCTCGCTCTAGCGGCCACCCGCAGACGTTGTGGCGGCGTGCGTTGACCGGCACCCTGGAAGGCCGGCGCCCATGGCAGGCTGTGCGCCCTCCCGCCCTCGCCCCTCGCCGCCGCGCCCGCACGAACCGTGGAACCCACTCGCACCGACGTCCCCGCTCCCGAGCCGACCCCGGCCTCGTCCTCGTCCGGCGCGCCCACCGCGACCGGTGAGCCGTACGCGCCAGCCGGCCCCGCGACCGGCCGGGCGGCGCAGTGGGCGCCGATCCCGCGCCGGCGCGTCGCCCGCATCTGGTGGGTCACCGGCCCAGTGCTGTTCGCCGTGCTCGCGCTGGCCGGTGTGCTGGCGGCCCGGCCCGTGCCCTACATCGCGCTCAGCCCCGGCTCCGCGCGCTCGGTCGAGCCGCTCATCACGGTGCGCAAGGCGAAGGCGTATCCCGCCGACAACAACATCCTCTTCACCACGGTGTCGGTGAGCAGCCCCGGCAGCACCAGCGGGTTGGTTGCGTTCCTCGGCTGGCTGGACCCCAGCGTCGACGTCCCGCCGGAGAAGGCCGTGCTCGGAAGCCAGACGCCGCAGCAGAACGAGCGCTTCAACGTGCAGCTCATGACGTCGTCGAAGGACAAGGCCGCGAAGGTCGCGCTGAGCCGCCTCGGCTACCCGGTGCAGACCACGAACCACGGCGCCGTGGTCGCCGATCTCGACCCGAGCCTGCCGGTGGCCGACGTGCTCTCACCCGGCGACACCATCGTCGGGATCGACGGCGCCGCGATCACCACGCGAGATCAGCTCATCGCGGCGATCGGCCGCCACCGGCCGGGCGACACGGTCCGGCTGCGCGTGCAGGCGCTGGGCAGCAAGCAGGTCCGCGATGCCGCCGCCCGGACCGTCCCCAACCCGAGGGACAAGAGCAAGGCGCTGCTCGGCGTGTCCATCGAGACGTTGGTGACGTATCACTTCCCGGTGGACGTCAGCATCGACTCCGGGCAGGTCGGCGGTCCGTCGGCGGGCCTCGCGTTCACCCTTTCGATCCTCGACCGGCTCACCCCCGGCTCGCTCACCGGCGGCCATCGCGTGGCGGTCACCGGCACCATCGAGGTGGACGGTTCGGTCGGCGAGGTCGGTGGCGTCAGGCAGAAGACCGAGGCCGCGGTGCGGGCCGGCGCCGAGCTGTTCATCGTGCCGTCCGGTGAGTACCACGATGCGGTGGCCGCGGCCCGAGGCCGGATCCGCATCGGCCGGGCCGATACGCTCGATGCGGCCCTGCAGATCCTTCGTGGGTTCGGTGGGGACGCCGGCCGTGTCGGCACTCCGGGGAAGCCCGGCTAGCCACCAGCACACGCCGCTACCGGGGAGAGAAGGTGGGCGTGCACCTAGGTCGCTCGAAGCTGTCCGCTCACGCCACCAGCCGCAGGCGGCGGCGCCGAACCACGCCCGAGGTGCGCTGACCCGTGTCGACGACCGGCGCGGCACAGCTCGCGTTCGCTGCCGAGTTCGCCGTGTTCCTCGTGTCCGTGGCGGGGCTCACCTGCGCGCTGCGGCCGAGGCTGCTGAGCGAGGTGCCGTGGGCGCGCTCGGCGCTGGCCGCCGGCTTTTTGGGCCAGGCCACGATGTCGTTCCTGCACGGCGCCCTCATCGTCGAGGACACGCGCCGGCCCATGCTGCTCGGGGCCCGGCTGGTGGCGACGGCGCTGATCGCGCTCGGTGCGCTCCGTTGGCACGGCGGGAGCCGCGGGCGGGTCGCGGTGGCCGTCGGTGTCGTCGCGCTGTTCGCGGCCAACGTGGCGCTGCAGGTCGGTGGAGGGCACCCGGCCTTGGCCGACGGGTGCCGGCTGGTGGGCGCGGCCGCGTTGGGCGCGGCGATCGTCATGGCCGGCCGCCGGTCGATCCCGGCGCGCATCGGCGTCAGCGCCGCCGCGCTGCTCCTCGGCGTGGTGCTCGCCGTCTCCACCGCGGTCTCCTACACGGTGTCGCGCAACGTGCAGGACGAAGCGGTCCGGCGCTACGCGGCCCGGGCTGCGAACGAGGCCGACGCCGTGGCCGCGCAGGCCCGGGGCACCCTCGTGCCCGCCAAGCTCATCGCCGGCGAGCTCAGCGCCGGGCTGGGAGCGCAGCTGGCCGCGCTGCTGCCGGAGGCGCCGCCCGCCGGCCGGCCGCCGGCCCGTGGCACCCTCACCCGGGCGCTCACGAGCCTCACCGACGATCGCCTGCTGAGCATCAGCGACCCGGTGCTGTTCGTCGGCACCGGCGGCGCCCCCGAGGCCGCGGTCCCGGCTGCGCTCGACACCATCACCCGGCTCGCGCTGGCCGGTGACCCCGTGGTCGCGGAAGCCCGGCGGGCCACGGCCGAACGTCAGGGCGTGGCCGTGGTGGGCGGGCGCGCCTACGCCCTCGCCGCCGTGCCGACCATCGTGCGGCCCGCGGGTCGTCCCCAGCGGTTCAGCGGGCTGGTCGTGATCGCGCGCCGGCTCGACGACACCTACCTGCGGGTGCTCGGCACGGCCGGCGAGCCGCTGTCGTTCGCGCTCGTCGACGGCACCCGGGTCCTGGCCACGTCGGGCCAGCCGCCGCCCGCTGACGAGCTGCGGCGCATCGGGGCGCAGGTGGTCGACGCCGCGCAACATCCCCGACGCGTGATCGGCTCGCGCCTCGTCGCCGCCGCGCCCGTCGCCGCCGTCGACCAGCCGCCGGTGATGGGCTTCGTCGTCTCCGTGCCGACGACCACGGTCGACGCCACCCGGCGGGCCTTGTTCCGCAATCTCTTCGTGGTGGCGCTGGCCGCCGCGCTTCTGGCGCTGGTGCTGGCGGTGATCGTCGGCGAGCGGATCGGGGCGGGCCTCCGCCGGCTGACCGCGGCGGCCGAGCGGCTCCGGGCCGGCGACTTCGACACGCCGGTGCGGGTTCGCTCGGGCGACGAGCTCGGCGTCCTGGGCGACACGTTCGCGTCCATGGCGGGGTCGATCCGGGAGATGACCGGTGATCTCCGGCAGGCCGCGGAGGACGAGGCGCGGGTCCGGGCCCGGCTCGAGGCGGTGGTCGCCGGCATGGACGAGGCGCTCGTCGCGGTCGACGCCGGCGGCACCGTGATCGAGTTCAACCGCGCCGCCGAGCGCCTCCTCGGCGCCCGGCGAGAGGACGTCCTCGGCGCGCCGGTGGGCGCGACGGTGCGCGTGATCGACGACGACGGTCAGCGGCCGCGCCCGGTCGATCCGGCCACCCTTCCCGTGCGGCGGCCGATCGAGGTCGAGCTGGCCGCCGCGGACGAGACCGCGGTGCCCGTGGTGCTCACGGCGGGCATCCTGCGCGACGCCGAGGGGCGGCCCGACGGCGCCGTCTTGGTGCTGCGCGACGTGCGCCGCGAGCGCGAGGTCGAGGACATGAAGACGTCCTTCCTGGCCAACATCAGCCACGAGCTGCGCACGCCGCTCACGCCCATCAAGGGCTACGCCGGCATGCTGCGCGACCGCGACGTCGGCCGTGACCGCACGCAGGCCTTTGCCACCGAGATCTCGGCGGGCGTGGATCAGCTCGAGCGGGTGATCGCGCAGCTCGTCACGTTCGCCACCATCGCGGCCGGCCGGCTCGATCTGCACCCCGAACCGGTCGACCCGGCGCGGCTGGTGGCGGGGGCCGTGGACCGCTGGCACGACATGATCGACGGGCGCCACCGGATCGAATCGCGGCTCGACGGGTCCCTGCCGACCGTCCTCGTCGACGGCACGCACCTGGCGCGGGCCCTCGACGAGCTCCTCGACAACGCCGTGAAGTACTCGCCCGAGGGCGGCCCGGTCGTCGTGCGGGCCGCCCTCGACGACGCGCCGGCGCCGGACCATGCCCCGCCCGGAGCCAACGGCGACTCCGGGCCGACCGCCGATGCGCCGCCGCGCCCGCGGGTCGTGATCTCGGTGTCCGACGAAGGGATCGGCATCGATCCCGAGCAGCTCGAGCACCTCACCGGCGACTTCGCCCAGGGCGACGGTTCGGCGACGCGCCGCTTTGGCGGCCTCGGCCTCGGGCTCGCCTACGTCGAGCGCATCCTGGACGCGCACGGCGGCTCGCTGCGGTGCGCTTCGCTTCGAGGCGGGGGGACGACCATCTCTATGCTGATCCCCGTGGCGCCGGCGCCTGAGAGCGACGTGACCGCACCGCCCGATGTCGAGGTGGGCGGATGACGTGGTTGAGCAGGCCCTCCCGCGCGCTGCCCCTGGCCGCGGTGCTGCTGGTGGGCGTCGTGCTCGCCGCGATCCTGCCGACGTTGCGCGCACGCGGGCTCGGCGCCGGTGAGGCCATCGTCAGCGTGCACGGCCGGGCGCGGGTCACCCGTGCCGGCGGCGCCGTCGAGTCGGTCGTCGCTCGTACCCGGCTGCATCCGGGGGATGGGCTGAAGGTCGAGGCGGGCTCGGCCGACCTCGAGCTTGCCCACGGCGTGCACTACCAGGCGCTCGCCGCCCGAGGCGACGACCGGGCCACCCAGCTGCAGATGGCCGTGATCCCGACCTTGCAGGCCGGTCGGCTGCTCGTCACCGCCAGCGACGGCGCGCGGGTCGTGTCCGGGGGCACGGCCGTCGCGCTGGCCGGGGCCGGGGCCATGCACGTGCGTCGCTCGCTGGCGACCGAGGTCGGCGTGTACGCCGGCCAGGCGCAGGTCGATTCGGCCGGAGTCGGGGCCACGGTCCCGGCCTTGCGCTCGATCGAGGTCGCCGCGCTCGGCCAGGTGCCGCGCCAACCGCGGCCGCTCCGCTACTCGCCGTCGGACGGGTGGGACCGCCAGTTCCTCAGCGAAGCGATCGGCATCGACCGTGAGCTGCGCTCGATCCTGGCTGGTTTTCGGGCGTCGGGGGGCGATCCCGATCGGGCCGCCCAGGGCATGCGCGGCGCGCTCCCCGACCCGCCGTCGGCCGCAACGCTGCGCGGCTACCTGGCGGCGCGCCAGGACGACGACGGCAAGCTGGTCGGCACGGCCATCGCCGGGCTCGGCCAGGGCGGCACGTTCGCATCGCGCTGGCAGCAGGTCTTCTCGTTCCGCGACGACGGTGCCCTGTGGGGGCTCGTCGCGCTCGACCGGGGCGTGAGCTCCGACCGGCTCACCGGAGCGATCGGTCGGGGCCTCGACGTCACCCAGTTCGCGTTCGCCAACACCGGTCCGCTCCAGCTCGCCGGCGGGCCGCTCGGCGCCGGCGGGCTCGGCGCGGTGGCTGCCGCCGGGGG
>JAODBM010000117.1 GCA_025463985.1 Acidimicrobiales bacterium | reverse complement strand
GCGACGCGGCTCTCGCGGCGGCCGCAACCGCAGCCGCTCCGGCACACGGCCCGAGGGCGCCGCGGGCGGCGACAGCGCGGACCACGACGACGAGGACGCCACGCCCGACGCGGCCGCCCCGGCCCGCGCCGCGGTGTCGGCCACGCGAGCCCGTCCCGCCCCCACGGCAGCCCGGGCCACCGCCGACCACGGACCCGCCGGGAACGACGACGTGCCCGAGCTGCCCGACCGCCACCGCGAGGGCCGGCCCTCCGCCGAGGCCGCCGAGCGCTCGCTCGTGCGCCGCAAGCCCCAGATCGGCGACACCCTCCCGGTGCCGCCGGGCGCCGACACCACCGATGCAGCCGCCCGCACCGCCAAGCCGACCGACGACTCGCCCGGTGGCGAGGGCGGCGCCCGGCGCAAGCGGCGCCGCGGCGGCCGTGGCCGCGGCGGCGGGTCCACGGGCGGCGATGGCCAGACCCGCAGCAGCTCCCGTCCGATCACGTCGGTCACCGACGACTCGCCGATCGAGCTCGACGAGGAGACCCTCGAGCGACGCCGCGGGCGCGAGCGCAAGGGCCGGCCGGTCGGTCGCTACTCGATGGCCGTCCACGTCCAGGCCCGGGCCACGCAGATCGCCGTCCTCGAGGGCCGTGCCCTCATGGAGCACTACGTCTCGCACCCTTCGGACGCCGTCAACCAGATCCACGGCAACATCTACCTGGGTCGGGTCCAGAACGTCCTGCCCGGCATGGAGGCCGCGTTCGTCGACATCGGCACGCCCAAGAACGCGGTCCTCTACCGCGGCGACACCCGCTACGACCCCGAGGACGTCGAGGAGAAGAGCAGCAACCCGCGCATCGAGGAGATCCTCAAGGCGCGGCAAGCCATCCTCTGTCAGGTCACCAAGAACCCGATCGGCGCCAAGGGCGCCCGGCTCACCCAAGAGGTGTCGCTGCCGGGCCGCTTCGTGGTCCTGATCCCGAACAGCACGACCTACGGCATCTCCAAGCGCCTGCCCGACAACGAGCGCAAGCGCCTCCGGGCCATCCTCGACAAGGCCAAGCCCAAGGACCACGGGCTGATCGTGCGCACGGCAGCCGAGGGCGTGTCAGCCGAGGAGATCGAGCGCGACGTCGCCCGCCTCGCCTCGCAGTGGGAGCAGATCGACGCCCTGGCCAAGCGCTCGCAGGCCCCGGCGCTGCTGTACCAGGAGCCGGACATGGCCGTGCGGGTGATCCGCGAAGAGTTCAACAAGGAGTACCGCAAGGTCGCGATCGACGACCAGGTGCTCTTCGACGAGGTCCGGGACTACGTCCGGTCCATCTCGCCCGAGCTGGCCGACCGCGTCGAGCTGTACGACCCGCACGCTGAGGGGCTGCCGATCCTCGAGAAGTTCCACGTCCACGAGCAGCTCCACAAAGCCCTCGACCGCAAGGTCTGGCTGCCCTCGGGCGGGTCGCTCATCATCGAGCGGACCGAGGCGCTGACGGTGATCGACGTCAACACCGGCAAGAACGTCGGCACCCGCAGCCTCGAGGAGACCGTCTTCAAGAACAACCTCGAGGCGGCGGCCGAGGTCGCCCGCCAACTGCGGCTGCGCGACATCGGCGGCATCATCGTCATCGACTTCATCGACATGGAGATCAAGGCCAACCGGGAGGCGGTCATGTCCGCGTTCCGCGACGCCCTGGCCCGGGACAAGACCCGCACCCAAGTCTTCGACATCTCCGAGCTGGGCCTCGTGGAGATGACCCGCAAGCGCATCGGCGAGGGCCTGATCGAGTCCCTGTCGCACAGCTGTCCAGCCTGCGACGGCCGCGGCCTGGTGTTCGACCGCGAGCTCATCGGCGATTGACACCCAGCTCGCTTCGCTCGCCGAGGTTGGCCTGTTCCTGAGGGACCACGTAACATGGCGAGCCGGCCCAACGGCCAACTCCATTTCGCCGAAGGCGGGAACATGTACGCAGTGATCAAGACCGGTGGGAAGCAGTACCGGGTGAGCGAGGGCGAGCGCCTCGACGTCGAGAAGCTCGGCGCCACCGAGGGCGAGATCGAGCTCGTGCCCGTGCTGCTCGTCGACGGCGACTCGATCGTGTCGGCGCCCGACGCCCTGGCCAAGGCCTCGGTCACCGCCAAGATCGTCGGCGAGGCCAAGGGCCCCAAGGTCACCGGCTTCACGTACAAGAACAAGACGAACAGCTCGCGCCGCTGGGGTCATCGCCAGCACTACGCGACCATCGAGATCACCGGCATCAAGAAGGGCTGAGCAGCCATGTCGAAGACCAAGGGTGGCGGCTCCACCAGGAACGGCCGTGATTCACAGGCCAAGCGCCTCGGCGTGAAGGCCTACGACGGCACGCTCGTCCCGGCCGGAGCGATCCTCGTGCGCCAACGTGGCACCAAGTTCCATCCCGGCGAGAACGTCGGCCGCGGCGGCGACGACACGCTGTTCGCCACGGCCACCGGCCGCGTGAAGTTCGCCCGACGCGGCGGGCGCAAGCTCGTCGACATCCTGGCCGACGCCGAGGGCTGACCGCCCGCTCAGGCGCTGCGCGGCAGCGCCTGGCGGTCCCAACCGAGCAGCTCGACGGCCGCCTGCTGGGCGAAGCGGTCGGTCATGCCCGACACGTAGCGCACGGCGGCAGCTACCGCCGCCGGCGACCCCGGCACCAGGCCACGCCCGTTCGGCAGCCGGCCCGGGCGCTCCAGGTAGTGCTCGGCGAGGCCTCTGATGAGCGAGGCGGCCCGGCTGGCCTGCTCGACCGCGGCCGGTCGCAGGTAGATGCGGTCGTAGTTGAACGCCCGTAGCGCGCCGAGGGCCACGGCCTCGGGCTCGCGCATGCCGACCGCGCCGGTCTCCGCGATGGTCTCGACCATCGCGATCACGAACGCGTGCAGCTGGGCGCGGCGATCGCGGCCCACGACCTCGGCCACGTCGTCGGGCAGCTCCTCGGCGCGCACCACCCCAGCATCGACGGCGTCCTCGAAGTCGTGGCACACGTAGGCGATGCGGTCGGCCCACGCCACCACCTCGCCCTCGGGCGTGGCCGGCGTGGGCCGGTTCCACGAATGGTTGCGGATCGCGTCGAGCGTCTCCTCGCAGAGGTTCAGGGGCTCGAGGACCACGTCGGCCCCGTAGACCGCATGGTGGTAGCCGCCGGCCACGAACGGTGAGAGCGCTCCCTCCGAGGCGTGACCGGCCGGGCCGTGGCCGCAGTCGTGGCCCGTGGCGGCCGCCGCGGTGAGGGCGACGTTCAGGCCGACGGGCCGGGCGATCGACACCGCGACCTGGCACACCTCGATGGCGTGCGTGAGCCGGGTGCGCAGGTGGTCGTCCTCGGGGGCGATGAACACCTGGCACTTGCCGGCAAGCCGGCGGAACGGCTTGCTGTGGTGGATGCGGTCGAGGTCGCGCTCGAAGCAGGTGCGGAACCGGTCCGCTTCCTCCGCGATCGCCCGCCGGCCGGCCCCCGACGACTGGGTCGCCCCGGGGGCCAACGTCGCGTTGTCCCGCTCCTCGCGCTCGGCCCGGGTCAGCAGAGACCGGCCGACCGGGAGCGGCGCGTGGGCCCAGGCCACCTGCAGATCCTCCATGAGCCCACCCTATTGACGGCCAGAGCCGTTCTCGGGGACGCCGGGCACGAGCCGTCGCGCCGTCCACGGTCAGATTCCGGTGAGGAGCAGGCACGATCGCCTCAGGATGGGCCGCTTCAGGCCGATACAGCGGGTGTGGTTCTTCGTCGGTTCACGCGCCGGGGCGCGGCCCCCAGCTGCTCGCGCTCGCCGCGCGCTCGCCGCTGGTCGGCGGGAGAGCGCGGTGTCGCCCTCGTCGAAGCCGCCTTCGTGACCCCCGTCTTCCTCAGCCTGCTCATCGGGATCATGGAGCTGGGCATGGCCATGAACGACTACCTCGGCATGGGCGCCGCCGCCCGCTCGGGGGCCCGCGTGGCCAGCGCCACAGGCAACGACCTGTATGCCGACTACTCGATCGTGCAGCGGGTGTCGAAGGACAGCTCGGCCATCAAGCGCTCGGCCATCCTGTTCGTGGTCGTCTACAAGCCGAGCGCCATCGGCGAGGCGCCGAGCGCGACCTGCCAGACAGGATCGCCATCGGCGGGCAGCGGGGCTGCCCTCACCGGCGCGTGCAACGTCTACGTGACCAGCGACTTCCTCCGACCCAAGTCCGACTTCGGGTGCCTCTCGACCTCGCCCGACCGGTACTGGTGCCCGACCGTGCGCAACGTCGCCAAGGGCGGCAGCGGCTCGGACTACATCGGCGTGTGGATGAAGGTCCGCCACACCTGGGTCACCAAGATGTTCGGCAACGCCAAGGACCTCACCGACTCCAGCGTGATCCGGCTCGAACCGAGGACCAAGTGACCCGCCCCCGGCTGGTCGATCAGCGACCGCTCGACCCGCGGGTGGCCCGGCGACACCGCGCCCGCAGCGGACGTGGCCAGCGCGGCGCGGTCCTCGTCGAGTTCGGCTTCGTCGCCCCGATCCTCGTGCTGCTCCTGGGCGCCACGTTCGACCTCGGGATGGCCTGGCGCGCCAGCCTCGCCGAGTCGACCGCGGCTCGCGCCGGCGCCCGCCTCGCCTCGGCGATGGGCACCGCCGCCGACGCCGACTGGTACGCCCTCTCCGGCGCCCGCTCCAGCCTGAGCTCGAGCGGGCTGCTGGCCGGCGTCCAGAAGGTGATCATCTATCGCGCCGACGCCACCAACGGCGTGGTGCCCCCAGGCTGCGTCGCCGGCAGCCTCGGCTCGAGCAAGTGCGTGGTGCTCACGGGCGACGCGTTCCGTGCGCTCACCCAGTCGCAGGTCGACAGCAGCGGCTGCGTCACGACCGCCACGATCTCGAACTGGTGCTCGACCAACCGCATCAACTCGCCGCAGGCCAGCGGCGAGTACTACGGCATGTGGCTCGAGATCCGCAAGGGCTACATGTTCCCGGTCATGGGCTCCGGCGTGACCATCCACCGCTGGGCCGTTATGCGCCTCGAACCGCCCGAGTGAGGACTCTCGTGCACGTCTCCCACCACCACGACCGGTCACGCCAGCGCAAGGGCCGCGCCCCCGGCGAGCACGGCTACGTCCTGGTGATGTTCGCCCTGCTGCTCGTGCCGCTGCTGTTGTTCGTCGGCCTCGCGGTCGACGTGGGCAGCTGGTACAACCGGGCGTCGGAGATCCAGCGGGCGGCCGACGCCGCGGCGCTGGCCGGCGTCATCTGGCTGCCCGACGAGGCCACGGCCCGCACCTACGCGCTCCAGGCGGCGGCCCGCAACGGCTTCGTGGACGGCGTCAACAACGTCACGATCACCGTGATCAAGGTGGCCGACAACGACCGTCGGCTGCGGGTGACGATCACCGACAGCAAGGTGCCGAGCTTCTTGTGGCAGACGGCGGGCGGCAAGTCGATCAACCTCACGCGCAAGGCGACCGGCGAGTACGTCTTGCCGGTACCTCTCGGCAGCCCGGACAACCGGATGGGCAACGACCCGCTCGCGAGCCCGGCCTACACACCGAACCTCTGGGCCTCGATCTCGGGGCCATATACCGACAAGAACAACGGCGACCCGTACTCGACCAAGTGCGGCAACGGCTCGTCGGGCACCGGCTGCTCGCAGACCAACGGCGAGTACCGCAACACCGGCTACGTGTTCGTCGTGGACGTTCCGGCGGCCTCGGTGGGCCAGACGCTCACCTTGTCGGTCTACGACGCCGGCAACTATCCGCGGGCCAACTACCCCAACGTCGAGACCGCCGACAACGGCACGGTCAACACGCAGTTCGAGTTCTTCAGGGCGGACAACACCCCGCTGAGCCTGGCCGACAACGAGACGTCGGTGAACAGCATGTCCGGCAAGTGCTCGACCGGCCCCGGCAAGCAGTACATCGCCGACAGCGCGAGCGCCTCGACGTACGAGAACAAGTGGTTCACGCTCTGCCAGGTGACCGCCGACATGGCCGGTCAGTGGGTGCTGCAGGTCAGGAGCTCGGGCATCACCGGCGTGACCGACGCCGGCAACGGCTGGAACCAGTACTCCCTCAAGGCCACGCTGTCGGGCTCGACCCAGCCGGCCCTCTACGCCGTCACCGACCTCTCGTTGTTCAACAACCTGCCGGGCCTCACGGGCACGTTCAACGCCACGTTCTACCTGTCGGAGCTGAAGCCCTCGAACGCCGGCAAGACGTTCCGCGTGTCGCTGTTCGACCCCGGCGACGGCCCCGCCTCCGACACGGCGTCCACCTACAAGGTCAACATCCTCCAGCCCGGTGCGGCGACCACGGGCTGCACGTATCGCATCCGCGGCGCGAGCACCGGCACGACCCTGACGACCTGCCAGATCACGACCCGGACCGGGGGTGTGAACGCCTACAACGGCCTGTGGCTCGACATCGACATGACCATCCCCACCACCTATGCCTGCACGACCGACTGCTGGTGGAAGGTCAAGTACGACTTCAACAACATCACGAGCGGCAACTCGCCGAACGACCGCACCGTCTGGGCCGCGCGTGTGCTCGGCGACCCGGTCCACCTCGTGGAGGAATGAGTCGGTCCGGCGAGCCCCTCCTAGGCTCGGCGCGATGTCAGGGTTCGTCGACGAGGCTGGATGCAACGTGCGCGGGGGAGACGGCGGCGCCGGCGCCGTCTCGTTCCGGCGCGAGGCGCACGTGCCCAAGGGCGGCCCCGACGGCGGTGACGGCGGCCGCGGGGGCGAGATCTGGTTCGTCGCCGACCGCAACGTCGCCTCGCTGCTCGCGTTCCGGGACCACCCCCACCGCCGCGCCGGCAACGGCACCCACGGGCAGGGCAAGAAGAAGCACGGACATGCCGGCGCCGACCTCGAGGTGCCGGTCCCCGAAGGAACGGTCGTGCTCGACCAGGACGGCACCGTGCTCGCCGACCTCGTCCACGCGGGCGATCGCTGGCTCGCGGCCAAGGGCGGCCAGGGCGGGCGGGGCAACGCGAGCTTCCTGTCGAACCGGCGGCGCGTCCCGTCGTTCGCCGAGCAGGGTGAGGCGGGCGAGGAGCGCTGGCTGCGGCTGGAGCTGAAGCTGATGGCCGACGTCGCGCTCGTCGGGTTCCCCAACGTGGGCAAGTCCACGCTGATCTCGCGCATCTCCGCGGCGAAGCCCAAGATCGCCGACTACCCGTTCACGACCCTCGAGCCCAACCTCGGCGTGGTGCGCCTCGACGAGCGGGACGAGATCGTGGTCGCGGACATCCCCGGCCTCATCGAGGGCGCCAGCGAGGGCCGCGGGCTCGGCCACCGGTTCCTGCGCCACGTCGAGCGGGCGCGGGTGCTCTGCGTGCTGCTCGACCTGGCCGAGACGGCCGACCGCTCCCCGGCCGAGCAGGAGCGCGTCCTGCTCGACGAGCTGGGCCGGTACCGGCCCGAGCTGCTCGAGCGGCCCCGGGTCGTGGTCGGCAGCCGCGCCGACATCGCCGGCCCCGACCATGGCTGGACCGGTCCGACCGCGTCCGCGGTCACCGGCGCCGGCCTGCCCCAGCTGGTCGGGGCGATGGCCGACGCGGTGCGCTCCGTGCGCTCCAGCGAGCCCGAGCCCGAGACGTTCGTGGTCCACCGGCCGGTCGCCGAGGGCTTCCGGATCGAGCGCGGCGAGGACGGTGCGCTGGTGGTCGTCGGCCGCCAGGCCGAGCGGGCCGTCGCCCTGTCCGACATCACCAACCCCGAGGCCATGGCGTTCGTGCAGGAGCGCCTGCGGCGCCTTGGCGTCGACAAGGCGCTGGCCCGCGCTGGGGCACGCGATGGCGAGCACGTCCGCATCGGCGCGTTCTCGTTCGAGTACGCCTCCGACTAGGGCCCGAGGACCGCTCGGACGGTCGCTGCGTCCCCGTGTGGCAACGTTGGCCCCCGTGACGCAGGTGGTGGTGGCCAAGATCGGGACGTCGTCGCTGACCGACCACCTCGGCGAGATCGACGAGCCGAGCGTGGCCCGGTTCTGCGCACAGGTGGCGAACCTGCGGGCGCGCGGCCACCGCGTGGTGGCGGTGACGTCGGGGGCGATCGCCGCCGGGCTGCCGGCCTTGGGGCTCGGGGGCGAGCGCCGCCCGAGCGACGCCGTGACCCTCCAGGCCGTGTCCGCCATCGGGCAGAGCCGGCTGATGCGGGTGTACGACCAGTGCTTCGCCGACCACGGCTTGGTGGCCGGTCAGGTCCTGCTCGCGCCGCTCGACTTCGGCATCCGCCAGCAGTACCTGCACGCTCGGGCGACCCTGCTCCGCCTGCTCGAGCTCGGGGTGGTGCCTGTCGTGAACGAGAACGACGCCATCGCCGACGACGAGATTCGGTTCGGCGACAACGACCGGCTGGCCGCCCTCGTGGCCCACCTGGTCGGCGCCGACCTCCTCGTGCTGCTCACCGACACCCCCGGGCTCCTGACCGCCGACCCCCGGTTCGACGAGTCGGCGTCGCTCATCGAGGAGATCGTCGACTTCGACCACGACCTGGAGGCGCGCGCGGGTGGGGCCGGCTCGGCGCGGGGGAGCGGCGGGATGGCGTCCAAGGTGGCCGCCGCCAAGATCGCGTCGTGGTCGGGTGTGCGCGCGCTGATCGCCTCGGCCGAGCGGCCCGGGGTGCTCACCGAGGCCGTCGACGGGGTCCCCGGCATCGGCACCCTCATCCAGCCCCGGGCGCGGCGCCTCTCGGCCCGCAAGCTGTGGATCGCGTTCGCCGTCGGCTCGTCGGGCCGCATCGTGGTGGACGCGGGAGCGCATCGCGCGCTGCTCGACCGGGGCGTGTCCCTGCTGGCCGCGGGGGTGATCGGCGTCGAGGGCCGCTTCGGTGCCGATGACGCCGTCGAGGTGTGCGACCCCGACGGACACGTGTTCGCCAAGGGGCTCGTGCGCCTCGACGCCCCGGCGCTGCGCAGCGTCGCCGGCCGCCGCACGAGCGACCTCCCCGACGGTGTCCCCCACGAGGTCATCCACCGCGACGACCTCGTGATGGTGCCGTCTGCCTCTCCGGGCAGCTCCTAAGCCGCGCCTACCAGGCGGGCGCTCGTCCCTCGGTCGGAACCCCTCGGGTGGCGGCTCCTGGTCGCTACGCCTCGGACTGGGGCTGCTGGACCTGGGCGGGCTCGGACTCGGGGCTCGTGACCGGCTCGGCGGCCGGGTTGCCGGATCCGACGGCGGCGGTGCCGGCCCCGACCCCGGGGGCCTCGGACGCGGACGGCGCGATCCCCATCTGGGCCCGGATCTCCGAGAGGCGGGCCTGGGCGTCGACGTTGGCGGCGGCCTGCTCGATCTCGAGGAGGCTCGACTCGACGCCGCCCTCGCTCAGCTCGGACATGCCCTGCGCCTTGGCGTAGCGGGCCTCGATCTTGTCCCGCACCTCGTTGAGGGTCGGCACGTCTTCGCCGACGGTCTCCGACAGCGAGCTCATCGCCTTGTTCATCTGCTCTTGCATCTTGGCCTGCTCGAGCTGGCCCAGGAGCTTGTTGCGCTCGGCCAGCTTCTGCTGGAGCATCTGGCCGTTCTGCGATACCGCCGCCTTCGCCTGATCGGCGGCCTGGGTGGCGTTGTAGTGGGTCTTCTTGAGGTCCTCGATCTGGGCCTCGGTGGAGATGAGCTGGGTGGCGATGGTCTCGGCCGCCCGCGTGTACTGGTCGACCTTGGCGGCGTCGCCCCCCTTCTGCGCCTGGTCGGCCATCATCACCGCCTGGCGGGCGTTGCTGTTGAGCTTCTCGAGCTGGGTCATGGCCCGGTTGAGCTGCAGCTCGGTCTGCTTCTGCTGGGCGATGACGTTGGCGGCGTGCTCTTTCAGCCGCCGGTGCTGGTCCTGGGCCTCGGTGAGGGCCTGCTCCAGCTGGATCTTCGGGTCAGCCTTCTCGTTGAACTTCTGGTTGGCCCCCGCCGTGACGTACTTCCAGAACCGTCGAAAGAGCTTGATCATGCGCTCACCCTATGCGCGTTCCGAAGCCGCGCCAGGGCCCGCGCGCCGGCGGCGGAGGCGGTCCATCAGCTCGTCGATGCCCGGGACGCGCAGGGCGATCACGCCGGCCACGTACACCACGGCGCCCACGGCGACCGAGGCGGCGACCGCCAATCCGACGCGGCTGCGAGACGGGGCGATGACCAACCGACCGACCCCCCAGACCGCCGCACCCATCGCGCCCGCGGCGATCAACAGCTTCGTGTAGCTGCTGATGAGCCCGCCCATATCGAAGCTGCCCGTGCGGCGGGTGAGGATCACCAGGGCGATCACGGCCGAGATCGAATAGGCGATGCCCCACGACAAGGCCAGCCCCACGATCTCGTAGCGCCCGACGAGCGCGACGGCCAGGACGATGTTGATCACGTTCTCGACGCAGTTGATGAGGAACGGCGTCTTGGTGTCCTTGAGCGCGTAGAAGCCGCGGAGCACGAAGAGGAACGTCGAGAAGCCGAGCAGGCCGATCGCGAACGCGGCGGTGATCCGGCCGATCTCGGCGAAGCTGCCGAACGGGTTCGTCCAGTGCGCGGCGGGGTGCAGCAGGGCGGCATGGTTGGCGGCGGCCTGGTGCGCGGCGGGCACGACCGTGCCCAGCGGGACTGCAAGGAGCCCGACCGCGGCCGGGAGCACGAGCACGGCGGTGAGCCGGAGGCCGAGCAGCATCCGCGCGCTGAAGGCCGGGAAGTCCAGCCGCGACGCGGCGCGGGCCAGCTCGGGCTCGAGCGTCGTCATGATCGACACGGCCAGCAGGCCGTGGGGCAGCTGGAAGAACTGGAACGCGACCTGGTAGTCACGCACGCCGCCCGAGCCGGGCTCGGCCAGCACGTTCACCACCTGCGCGGCCACCTGGTTGGCGATCACGTAGCCGAACGTCCAGAACGACAGGCGCACGGCCCGGCGCACGGCGGGGTGCTTCATGCTCGGCCGGAACTTGACGTGGACGCCGGCGCGGCGCAGCGCGGGGAGCAGCGCGAGCGACATGGCCACGATGCCCAGCGTCGTGCCGAGCCCGAGGACGAGCATGAGCTTGGTGTTGTGGCTGGCGTCGCCCAACGTGGGGGCGTGGTCGAACCAGATCGTGACCGACACGAGGACCGAGATCACCACGATGTTGTTGAGCACCGGTGCCCACGCCGCCGCGAAGAACCGGCGGCGGGCGTTGAGCAGCGCGGCGCCGATCGCCATCACGCCGTAGAAGAACACCTGCGGCGCGAACAGGAACGCCAGGCGGATCCCGACCGAGCGGAACTGCCCCGAGCTGACCGTGTCGCTGGCGTTCGACGCGTACAGGGCCATGAGCGCGGGCGTGGCCAGGAACGCGAACCCGGTCAGGACCACGAGCGCCACCAGGGAGAACGACACGACGGCCGACGTGGCCGAGTCGTCGCCCAGCTCGAGGTCCTCGGTGAAGATCGGGACGAGCGTGGCCGAAAGGACGCCGCCGAGGATCAGCTCGAAGATGATGTTCGGCGTGTTGTTGGCGAGCAGGTAGGTGTCGGCGAGGGCCTTCTGGAGCGCCCATACCAGCACGAAGGTGCGCAGCAGCCCCGTGGCGCGCGACACCGCGGTGCCGCTGGCCACGGCGAGGTTGCTCCGCACCAGCGCGGTCGTGCTCGGGAGCCCGCCGCCCGCAGTCGTGTCTTCGCTGAGCGGGACGTCGGCATCGGAAAGGACCGGTATCTGGCTGGTCGGCGGCGCGTAGGTGGCGTCGCCGACCACCTCGAGCGGCGCGGCGAGCATCGGGACCGGTCGGCCCATCGGCGGGACGGTCCGCGGACGGATCGGCGTGGCCGGGCCCGCCCCCCGGTCGGTCCGCGGGCTCACCGTGCGCGGGCGGAGCGGCGCGCTGGAGCCGGGATCCTCCGGCGCGGCGTCGTCCGGGCTCACGGACCCGGGGCCGGTCGGGTGCCCGGTTGCGGCTCGGGCGGTGGGGGAGGGAGCGGCTCGCGGCTCGCGGTGGGCGGCGGGAGGCCGAGGCTGGCCGACCCTGACGTCCGGCCGTCGGTGTCATCGAGCGCTTGGCGCAGCGCCTCCATCTCGGTGACGATCCCGTCGACGTCCTGAACGAGCGGGTCGAGCTGGGAGGGCGTGTCGGCCTGCACCGAGAGCTCGATGGCGCGGGTGACGCTCTCGTCGAGCCGGGCGTCGAGCAGCTGGAGGCGGCTGCGGGTCTCGGATAGCAGGCCGTCCATGCGTGCGGCGGTGGCGATCTGCGACTGCAGCGCCTCGGCGGTCTGGGCCGCGGTGCCCGATGGATCGGGCTGGCTCGACGACGTGGTCTGCAGCTGCTGGAGCTGCCAGCGGGCGTTGGTGTCGTCGACCTGCTTGCGGGCATCGGCCAGCAGCTGGCCGCGCCTGGCGATCCGCCACACCTCGTCGACGGCGTCGTCGATGCGTCCGCCGATCTCGGTGAGGTGCTCGCGCAGCGGCCCGGGCCGCATGGTCGTGAGGGCCTTGCCGAAGCGGGTGCGGGCCAGGAGCGCGCCGACCACGAAGTTGCGCCACGGCTCGTTGACGCCGAACGGGTCGATCCGCTCGCCCTTGCCCGCGCTCGGCACCGCCAGGGCCACGCGGATGCCGTACGCGAGGAGGCCCAACGCCGCGCCGAACGGTCCGAGCGCGACGATGCCGATCGCCGCGCCGGCACCGAACGCGAGGATCCCGGTGGGGGACGTGACGGCGTGGGCCACCGGCGGGGAGTAGAAGCGATCGCGGAAGCGCAGGGCGGGCACGGTCCAGGTCCTCTAGAAGTTGGAGACCACTGCGGTGAAGACCTTGGTGATCGACGCGGGATCGCGAGCGTCATAGGCCGCGGAGTTCGTGGCCTCGGCGATCTGCTTGAGCGTGTCGAAGTCGGCCGACGAGCCGTACGCGATCGGGAAGATGCGGATCGGCTTGGCCTGCTCGCCGCTGCTGCCGCGGCGCAGGGTCGCCAGCAGGTTCTGCAGCTGCTGGGCGTCGTCGTTCGGGTTGCCATCGTCGTTCTTGCCGTCGGTGAGCAGCACCACCGCGTTGATGCGCGTCGGGTCGTAGCTCCTCAGCGCCGCTTGGTAGGACGCCTCGACGACCGTGTACAGGGGCGTGGCCTGCGCCGGGACCTGGTCGCGGATCTTGGTCGCCAGGCCCTCCCGGTTGGCGCTGATCTGCTGGACCGGCAGCAGGTCGAGGTAATCCTGGTCCTGGCCCGGCCCGAGGCCCGTCGAGAAGATGCGCAAGCCGACGTCGTCGGTCGACTTGAACTGCGCGAGCGCGTCGATGCTCGCTTTCTTCGCCAGATCGAGCTTGGTCGGCCCGGAGGGGTTCTTGTCGTCGGCCGGCTCGGCCATCGAACCCGACACGTCGAGCACGAGCATGACCCGAGCGCTCTTGCGCTGATCGCTCCAGTTCTGGAGCAGCTTGACGAGCACCGCGGGCTGCGGGACCTCGAGCAGCGTCTTGGGCTGGGTCGGGTCGACGCCGTTGGCGGCGGTGATCGGCGCGGCCACGGCCACGTCGGGGTTGCCGGGCCGGAAGCCGAACGCGAGCACCCGCTGCTGGTTCGCCGGCGTCTTGATGAACGTCTCGAACGCCTGCGCCGCCTGCTTCTGCGGGGCGGTCACCCAGGGCGCATCGAGCACGTAGTACGGGCTGTCCGAGTAGAGGGTGCCCTCCTTCGGATAGATCGCCACGAGGGGGATCCGCGGGGCCTGGGGCTGCTCGCCCGGCGAGAGGATGCCGTCGGGGTTGCCCTTGTTGTAGTCGATGACCGACTTCTCCTCGATGGCCACCGCCGACGCGTACTGCAGCGACGTGCCCTGGCGATCGGTGCGGAACCAGTTGTTGAGGAACGTCATCGTGATGTCGCCGTAGTGCACGACCGACGACTCCACGCCTTTGGCGAACGCCACCGTCTTGGCCGCGTTGAGGTCCTCCGCGGACAGCCCGCGCGCCTTGCCGGTGGCCGCGTAGGCCTGGCCGATGAGCGCGTTGAGCCCGCTGGTGGAGAAGTTGGGATTGGTCTTGCCGAGCTTGAAGCGGCCCCACTCGGGGTGGCCGTAGGCGGCCCAGCCGCGGGCGTCGGTGGCCAGCCGCAGGATGTCGGCCCACCCGACGGGCTTGGCGGGATAGCCCAGCGCGTCCGCCATCGGCTTGGGCATGGCGATCACGAGGGGCGTGAGCTGGAAGGGCTTGCCCGCGCCGACCATCGCCGGCTTGCCGGCATCGGCGAGCCGCTGGTTCAAGATCGCGCCCCACGAGGACGCCGCCGGCGACCACACGACGGGCTTCGGACCCTCGGCCACGGTGTTCCAGTCGGTCGCCAGCAGCGTGGCCGCCGCACCGGAGGCCTTGCTCTGCGGCCGGACGAACGCGCAGCCGCCGCCGGGGAGCTTCGCGGCGTCGGACCCGTTGAACGTCTTGGCCAGCGCGACCATCAGGTCGGCCTTCTCCGACGACGCCGCCATGTCGACCACCGTGCAGTTGCCCGGGTCGCCGAGGTCGCCGCTCCCGGCGCTGCCGGAGGTCGCCTTGTTGCCGCCACCGCCGCTGCAGGCGGCCACCAGCAGACCGGCCGCGACCGCCACCGCGACCGCCCGAGCTCGTCGTCGCCTCGTCACCGCACCGCCTTCTTTCGCACCTGGTAGAGGAAGCCTGCCTGGAGTTCGGTGGGAAGCGGCGCCTGCGCGGCGGACGAGAAGCCCGCGGCGGCCAACGCTTGTGCGGCCGCGCCGCGGGCGAGCGCGTCGACGACGGCGCGCACGTCGCTGTCGGTGAGGGTGGCCGCCAGGACGACGGTGATGCGGGCGGCAGGCGTCGGTGCCAGCACCACCAGCCCCTTCGCCTGCCCTTGCGGCGTGGCGGCGGCGCGGGCGAGGCGCGCGCTCGGGCCGACCACGAAGCTGAGCGCGGCCGTCCCCTGCAGCACCAGCAGGTCGGCCTGGTCGGACGCCGCGGCCTGCGGGTTGGGATCGTCGACGAGGGCCTGCACGGTCGTGCCGGCCACGTCGTCGAAGCGCAGCGCGGGGCTCAGCGCGGCGGCGAGCGGTGCCAGCCGGGCGCTGCCCTCGGCGGTCGACGGCTCGCCGACGCCCACCTTCAGCGCGGCGGTCTTGGTGGCCAGGCAGGCCCACGTCAGCGTTCGCACCGGGCAGGTCGGCCCGAGCACGTCCGCGCTGGTCAGCACGGCCAGCGGCGCGTCTGCGATCGCCGTCAGCCGGCCACGGAACGGGCCTTCGGCGGCCGACGGCGCGCCGGCGTCGAACGCCGCGATGGCCGGGGCCGCGCCATACGTCAGCCAGGCGTCGACCTTGCCGGCGTTCGCGGCCGCCGTCGTGAGGTCGAACGGCGCCACCTTCGTGATCACGCCGCCGTCCGCCAACGCCTGGCAGACGTCGTCCAGCTCCGGCGTGCAGGCCACCGCCGGCCGCTTCCCCGCAGCCCGCGGACCGCCACTCCCGCTGCTGCTCGCGGTGAGGTGGGAGCGCAGGATCACCGCGGCGGTGATCAGCAGGGCCGCGCCCAGCACGGCCAGCACCCGGTCCCTCATGGGCCGGAACGGTACCTGACCCGCCGGGAGGCCCAGCGGCCGTCTGGGTCGCTAGGCCGGGGCCGGTCAGCCCGCGGTGCGGGACGCGGTCGTCCGGTCCTCGTGTCCGGGGCCGGCACCGACGGGCGCGATGTCGGCGGCCGTGAGCGTGGTGAGCTCGTCGTCGCTCGGGGCGGCGAGCGCGACCATGCGCGAGGCCTGCCGGGCCACGGCGTCCTCGAACAGGTTCCGCACGAGCCGGCCGTTGCCGAAACCCTTCGCGTGGGGAACGGCCGCGATCCAGGCCCGCACCGCCTGCTCCGCGCCCGCGTCGGGGCGGTAGCCGCCCTCGGCGCCAAGGGACGCGAAGATCGACCAGAGCTCGTCGTCGGTGTAGTCGGGGAACGCGATGGTCTTGGGGAATCGAGAGGACAGTCCCGGGTTGGCGTCGATGAACGTCGCCATCTCCTCCGGGTAGCCGGCGGCGATGACCACCACCGACTCCCGGCGGTCCTCGATGAGCTTGACCAGGGTGTCGATGGCCTCGCGGCCGAAGTCGTTCTCACCGCCGCGGGCCAGGGCGTAGGCCTCGTCGATCAGCAGCACCCCGCCCGCGGCGCGGTCGAAGACCTCGGTGACCTTGAGCGCGGTCTGGCCGACGTAGCCCGACACCATCCCGGCCCGGTCGGTCTCGACCAGGTGGCCCTTGGCCACGACCCCGAGCGAGCGGTAGATCTCGGCCAGCAGCCGGGCCACCGTGGTCTTGCCGGTGCCCGGGTTGCCCGTGAAGACGAGGTGGCGGCTCTGCTCGGACACGGGCAGGTGCCGTTCCCTGCGCAACTTCTGCACCTGCAGGAGGTTCGTGACGAGCCGGACCTCCCCCTTCACGCCGGCCAGGCCGACCAGCGCGTCCAGCTCGATGAGCAGCTCGGCGATGGGCCGCGGTGGGTCGGGCGGGGCCGAGTCGGGTGCCGCGGCCACCGCCTCGCCCGCCGTCGCGGTCGGGGAGGGAGACGCCGCGGCCGCGCCCGCACCCGCGCCCAGCGGGCCGCCGGGTGCGGATGGGCGGTCCGGTCCGACGCCGGGACGAACGTCGCCTGGCGCCGATGGTGCGGCGACGCGCTTCATGCCGTCGAGCAGCAGCCCGCGGTACTCGTCGATGGCGGTCAGCTCGCCCCGCGACGGGTTCTCGTCGAGCGAGGCCACCGTGAACGCGATCCGCATCGCCGCGTCGTAGTAGGTGCGGGAGTGGGACGTGCCGTTGCGGGCATCGGCGGCAGCCAGCACGGCGAACAGCGCAGACGGCTGCTGGAGCCAGGCGCTCTTGCCGGCCACGATCGAGCTCTTGCGCACGTCGTCGGGCTTGGCGATGGCGAGCTGGCTGGGCAGCCAGCGCCCGAACACCGTGATCAGCGCCCACAGCTCGTCGTCGGTGTGGCACCAGTCCACGTCGATCAGCGCCGCGGTGAGGTTGAACGCGTCGTTGGCCACGTCCTGGTCGACGTGGCTGAGGTCGACCTCGGGAAGGCCCGCCGCGACCGAGCGCATCGCGGCGGTGACGTCACGCACGAACGGCGCGACCGCCGCCTGCAGCACCGCGGCGTGGTCGGTCACCCGGCGGGTTCCCGCCACATCGGCCACACCGGCGGCCCGCCCCCCGGCAGCTGGATGGGCTCGCCGGCCTCGAACCCGTGGCGGGCATAGAACGGGACGTTGCGCTCCTTCGACGACTCGAGGTACGCCGGCAGGCCTTCCTCGTCGCAGCGGTCGAGCACGTGGCGGATCAACGCCGACCCCACGCCCTTGCCCTGCTGGTCGGGATGCGTCCCGAGCACGGCCAGGTACCAGTGGGGTGGCTGCTTGGGGTGCCGCTGCTCCATGTACGTGAGCGTGCGCAACGCCCGCGGCAGCCGGTGGCGGAACAAGCGCAGGGCCGGCGCAACCTCACGGAGGATCCCTCCGGGCGTGGCCTTCCACAGGTCGGGTGGCGCCCACAGCGCGGCACCGGTGGCCTCGGCATCCATGAGCACGCCACCGTGGGCGATGCGCTGTTGGGCGTCGCGGGCGAAGTAGCTCGACGCCTGGTGCCCCCACACGTCGCGCGACGGCACCAGCCAGTTCCAGACCGGATCGTCCTCGAACGCCGCCGCGAGCACGCGGCCGATCACAGGCAGGTCAGCGGTCGTGGCGACGCGGATCTCAGGCACGCCGTCACGTTAGAGGCCGCAACCCCCAAGCGAATGTGGAGTAGAAGCGGTCGTGATGGCAACCGCTTCTACTCCACATTCGCTGGGGGGGGGTGGCGGGGGACGGGTGGAAGGGTGGGCGGTAGCCTCGGGAGGTGGCTGACGAGACCATGACCATCCCCGAGCTGGCGCGCCGCGCCCAGGCGGCCTCGCGGGTGCTCGCCACCGCCTCCACCGCGGTGAAGGACGCCGCGCTGCTCGCCGCGGCCGACCTGCTCGTCGACCGCACCGAGGACGTGCTCGTCGCGAACGCCACCGACGTGGCCCGCGCCGACGCGGCGGGCGTCTCGCCCACGGTCGTCGACCGGCTGCGCCTCACCGCCGCTCGCGTCGAGGCCATGGCCGCCGGCCTGCGCCAGGTGGCGGCGCTGCCCGATCCGGTTGGGGAGGTGCTCGACGGCTGGGTCCGGCCCAACGGCCTGCGCATCCGGCGCGTCCGGGTGCCGCTCGGCGTGGTGGCGATCATCTACGAGAACCGTCCGAACGTCACCAGCGACGCCGCCGGCCTGTGCCTCAAGTCGGGCAACGCGGCCTTCCTGCGCGGCTCGTCGGGCGCCATCACGTCGAACACCGCGATCGCCGGCGTGCTGCGCGAGGGCTACGCCAAGGCCGGACTGCCCGAGGACGCGCTCGTGCTGGTCGAAGACACCAGCCGCGAGGCCGCCACCGAGTTCATGCGCCAGCGGGGCCTCGTCGACTGCCTGATCCCGCGGGGCGGCCCGTCGCTCATCCAGTCGATCCTCGACAACGCCACCGTGCCCTACGTGATCGACGGCGATGGCAACTGCCACGTCTATGTGGACGCCGCGGCCGACCTCGCGATGGCCCGGGCCATCGTGGTCAACGCCAAGACCCAACGGCCCTCGGTCTGCAACGCGGCCGAGACGCTCCTCGTGCACGAGGCGGTGGCGGCCGAGCTGCTGCCCGCGCTGGCCGACGACCTCGTCGGCGTCGAGCTCGTGACCGACGAGCGAGCCGCCGCCCTGCTGCCCGGCGCCGCGCTCGCCACCGAAGACGACTGGGCCAACGAGTTCCTCGACCTCAAGCTGGCCGTCCGGGTCGTCGGATCGATCGACGAGGCCATCGACCACATCGCCCGCTACGGCTCCGGCCACAGCGAGGCCATCATCACCGGCGACCTCGCCAGCGCCGACCGCTTCACCACCGAGGTCGACGCCGCCGCCGTGCTGGTCAACGCCTCGACCCGTTTCGTCGACGGCGAGGAGTTCGGCTTCGGCGCCGAGATCGGCATCAGCACCCAGAAGCTCCACGCGCGAGGCCCCATGGGCCTGCGCGAGCTCACGACCGCGAAGTACATCGTCCACGGCACCGGCCAGGTCCGCGGCTGACCCGTCCACCTCCTCGAACTGGGTGGGGTTGCGGTTGCTGGGGCGACCGGGTTTCCGCCCAGTTCGCTCCGACACCGGAACTGGGCGGGGTTGCGGTCGCTGGGGCGACCGGGTCTCCGCCCAGTTCGGGGAGGGGCATCCCAGTTGACCGGGCGGTCAAGCCCCTCGGTAGGCTGCCCGGATGGCCGACCATCGCTTCGAGTCCGTGTCCGCAGTCCGTCAGGGGCTGCGCGACGTCGACTACCTGGCCGACGAGGGCATCGCCGGCGTCGTCTACCTCGCCGACCGGTTGCAGAAGCCGATCCTCGTCGAGGGACCGGCCGGCACCGGCAAGACCCAGCTGGCCAAGTCGGTGGCCGAGCTGAGCGGCGCCCGCCTCATCCGGCTGCAGTGCTATGAGGGGCTCGACGAGGCCAAGGCCCTCTACGAGTGGAACTACAAGAAGCAGCTGCTGCGTATCCAGGCTCAGCGGGGCGACGCCGCCTGGGCCGAGGTCGAGGACGACCTCTTCTCCGACGAGTTCCTGCTCACCCGGCCGCTGCTCGAGGCCATCCGGGCTGAGGATCCGGTCGTGCTGCTGATCGACGAGGTCGACCGCGTCGAGGTCGAGACGGAGGCGCTGCTGCTCGAGATCCTGTCGGACTACCAGGTCTCGATCCCTGAGATGGGCACGATCACGGCCCGCCAGATCCCGATGGTGTTCCTCACGTCGAACAACACCCGTGAGCTGTCCGAGGCCCTCAAGCGCCGGTGCCTGTTCCTCCACGTCGACTACCCGGACCTCGAGCGCGAGAAGGAGATCGTCCTCACGAAGATCCCCGACATCACCGAGAGCCTCGCCGACCAGGTCGCCCGCATCGTGCGCTCGATCCGCCAGCTCGAGCTGAAGAAGTCGCCCTCGGTGTCCGAGACGCTCGACTGGGCCCGCACGCTCATGCTCCTCGGCGTCGAGCACGTCGATGCCGAGGTGGCCACGTCCACCGCCAACATCCTGCTCAAGTACCAGAGCGACATCGCCAAGGCGGTGCGCGAGTTCGCCGTCGACAAGCAGGGCATGAAGGCCTTCGCCCCGGGGCCCAAGTAGTCCGATGACTGACGTGGACCCTGGTCCGGCGCCTGCGGTCGGCGAGCCGATCCTCGATCTGCTCGGCGGGTTCATCAACGAGCTGCGCGAGGCCGGCCTACCGGTCAGCCTCACCGAGAACCTCGACGCGATGGAGGCCGTGCGCCACATCCCCCTCGAGGACCGCGAGGCGTTCAAGTACGCGCTCGCCGCGACGCTGGTCAAGAACAACGCCCACTGGCGCTCGTTCGAGACCGTGTTCGAGGTCTACTTCTCGCTGCGGGGCCGCCAGTACGCCATCGGCGACGAGGACGGTGCCGACCTCGCCGACCTGCTCGAGGAGATGGACGGCCAGCAGGGCGACATGGAGGGCCAGGGCCAGCAGGGCGGCTCGGGTGGCGACGCGCTCAGCCCCGAAGAGCTGGCCGAGCTGCTCTACCAGGCGATGATGAAGGGCGACGACGCGCTGATGCGGGCCATCGCCCGCCAGGCCGTCAAGCGCTTCGCCGGCATGGAGCCGGGCCGACCGGTCGGCGGCACGTACTACCTGTATCGCACGCTGCGGAACCTCGACCTCGACAACCTGCTCGAGAAGCTCATGCAGCAGGCCCACGCCAAGTCGGCCGACGACGGCGCGCCGCTCAGCCCGCTCGAGGAGCGGCTCGAGCGCGACGAGTACGAGATCCGCATCGAGAAGCTCAAGAAGGAGATCGAGGCCGAGATCCGGCGCCGCCTCGTGGCCGATCGCGGCGTCGAGGCGATGGCCAAGACACTGCGCAAGCCGCTGCCCGAAGACGTCGACTTCATGCACGCCAGCCGCGAGGAGATGGTGAACCTCCGCAAGGCGCTGTTCCCGCTGACCCGCCGGCTGGCCGTGCGCCTGGCCCGCAAGCGGCGTCACGGTCGGCGTGGCCCGCTCGACTTCCGGCGCACGGTGCGGGCCTCGCTGTCCTACGGCGGCGTGCCGGCCGAGCCCAAGTTCCGCCACCCGCGCCCGCACAAGCCCGAGATCTTCGTGATCGCCGACATCTCCGGCTCGGTCGCCGCGTTCGCCCGCTTCACGCTGATGCTCGTGTACGCGATCAGCGGCCAGTTCTCGAAGGTGCGGTCCTTCGTGTTCATCGATGGCATCGACGAGGTCACGTCCTACTTCGAGGGGGTCGAGGACGTGACCGAGGCCGTGCACCGCGTCAACACCGAGGCCGACGTCGTGTGGGTGGACGGCCACTCCGACTACGGCCACGCGTTCGAGGCCTTCTGGAACAAGTGGGGCAAGGAGATCGGCCCCAAGACCACCGTGATGATCCTCGGCGACGCCCGCAACAACTACCACGCGTCGCAGTCCTGGGTCGTCAAGGAGATGCAGCACCGGGCCCGCCACGTCTACTGGCTCAACCCCGAGCCCAGGAGCTACTGGGACACCGGCGACTCGATCGTCGGCGACTACGCCGCCCACTGCGACGGCGCCTTCGAGTGCCGCAACCTCCGCCAGCTCGAGCGCTTCGTCGAACACCTGGCGTAGAGCGCCGGAGCACCGGTCGCGGTGAGGCCGGGTGCCGGCCGACCGCGCGTCCGCGCGCTACAGCGGCGTGGGCGTGGTGGTGATCGGGCTGGACGGGTCGCCGGGCAGGAGGCGGATGGCGAGCTGGCCGTTGGTGAGCGAGGCCTCGACCGATTGGCCGTAGCCCGGGGGCACGTCGACCTCCCGCTCGTAGCCGCCGTACTCCCACTCGTGCAGCAGGTGCTCGCGGGGGCCTGAGCTGCGGACGTGGGCCCAGAAGCGCAGCGTGCCGTCGTGCAGCTCGATGCGCACGTCCTCGTGGGTGACCGCCGGGAGCGGCGCCACCAGCACGAGCGCACCGGGGGTCGCGTACATGTTCACCGGCACCCACTGCGGATGCATGGTCCGTTCGGTGGCCGCCGTCGACTCGGCCACTTCGTCGTGAGGCGAGAGATCGGTCATAGCTGCATCACCTACCCAAAGCGTTGTGGCCAGACTGCCGGGTCCAGCGGGCCCCGGCAAGCGGTTCACGTCTCCTGGCGGTGCGCGGCGCCGAGGTGGGATGTGCCGAGGGTCATGGCGGTGGCCACGAGCGCGGTGTGGCTGAAGGCCTGGGGGAAGTTGCCGAGCATGCGCTTCGCCACGGGGTCGTACTGCTCGGCGAGCAGGCCGACGTCGTTGCGGAGGCGCAGCACGCGTTGGAACGCGGCTCGGGCGTCGGTGTCGCGGCCCTGCAGCGAGTACACGTCGGCCAGCCACAGCGTGCACATCAGGAACGCGCCTTCCTGGCCGCCCACGCCGTCGTCGGTCGCGTCGGGCGAGTAGCGGTAGACGAAGCCGTCGATGCTCAGCTCGGTCTCGATCGCGGCAACCGTCGCCACCACGCGCGGGTCGTCGGGCGGCAGGAAGCCGACGATCGGGATGAGCAGCAGGCTGGCGTCGAGGGCCTTCGAGCCGTACGACTGGACGAACACGCCGCGGTCGTCGAGCCCGTGGGCGAGGACGTCGGCGTGGATCTCCGCGCGGAGCTGCTTCCAGCGGTCGAGCGGGGCGTCGAGGTGGTACGTCTCGGCCGACTTGACGGCGCGGTCGACCGCGACCCACGCCATCACCTTCGAGTGCGTGAAGTGCCGGCGGCCGCCGCGGACCTCCCAGATGCCGTCGTCGGGCTGGTTCCAGCGCTCGGCCACGACGTCGACGAGCTGGCGTTCCATCGACCAGCCCACGAGGTCCTCGATCTCACCGGGGAACGAGCGGGCCTGATGCAACGCGTCGAGCACCTCGCCGAAGACGTCGAGCTGGAACTGCCGGTGCGCGTCGTTGCCGATGCGCACGGGCTGCGAGCCCTCGTAGCCGGGCAGCCAGTCGAGCTCGTGCTCCCACAGCCGGCGCTCGCCACGGACGCCGTACATGATCTGCACCTGGTCGGGCCGGCCGGCGAGCGCTCGCAGCAGCCAGTCCCGCCACGCGACGGCCTCGTCCTGGTAGCCGCCGTCCATGAGCGAGGTCAGCGTGAACGTGGCGTCGCGCAGCCAGCAGTAGCGGTAGTCCCAGTTGCGGGTGCCGCCGATGGTCTCCGGCAGCGACGTCGTGGGCGCGGCCACGATCCCGCCGGTCGGCGCGTAGGTCAGGCCCTTGAGCACGACCATCGAATCCTGCACGACGTCGTCCCACTCGCCGACCCGGCGGCAGCGACAGCTCCAGTCCGTCCACCAGAGCGCGGTGCGCTCGATGGCGTCCGCGACGTCGATGCCCTCGGGCACGGGCTCGTGCGAGGGGTGCCACGCGAGGTCGAAGGGGACCTGGTCGCCCGGGCCGACCGTGAACTCGCCCTGGTGCGACCACTCCACGGCGTGGAGGTCGACCGGCGAGCACAGGAGCAGCGCGTCCGGACCGGCGACCACCCGCAGGCCGCCCTCGGTGTGACGCACCCACGGGATGATCGAGCCATAGTCCATGCGGGCCGTGAAGTGGACCCGCATCGGCACGGCGCCGCTGCGCCCCTCGACCAGCCGGGCGAGGTCGAGCCGGGTGTCGTCGCGCATCGGCATGCAGTCGATGAGGGCGACCGTCCCCTCGTCGGTGTGGAACACGGTCTCGAGCACGAGCGTGCCCTCGCGGTAGCGGCGCTCGGTCCGGCGCACCGGGCAGGCCGGCGTGATCTGCCAGTGCCCGTTGTCTTCGGTCCCGAGCAGCGCCGCGAAGCAGGCCGGCGAGTCGAAGCGGGGGAACGTCAGCCAATCGATCGAGCCGTTGCGGGCGACCAGCGCCGCCGAATGGTTGTCCGACAGCAGGGCGTAGTCCTCGATGCGGCTGGGCACGGCCTCATTGCTAGCCGCAGCGGCCGGACCGCACGGCGCTGGGGCGGGGTTGTGCATGGCATCGCCGGGCGCCCGCTCCGCCCGGCGATGCCATGTCTGGGGGGCGACTACGGGTGGGTCAGGCCGAACGTGTAGCTGCCGCTGCCCCGGTAGGACGACACGACCCAGCGGTACTCGCCGGCGACGCCGGTGTAGGTGATGCGCTCCTTCGAGGTGCTGGAGTCGCTGACGGCGACCTGGGTCCACCGCGAGCCGCTGCGCCGCTCGAGCGCGAGGTCGAAGTCGGTGCCCGACGGCCCGACGAGACACCCGCGGTGGATGCCGGCGGCCGCCCGGTACGACGTGCCCTTCGGCTGCACCGCGCTGTCGCCGCTGCGACGCAGCGTGCCGGTGTAGGTCTGGGCCAGCGCGCAGCCACCCGGCGGCGGCGGGGGAGGGGGCGGCGGCGGGGTCGAGCCGCCGCCGACGTAGAGCAGGTCGTTCGGTGACCCGGTGCCTGGACCGGCGACCACGTCCGGCGTCCCGGACGAGACCAGGGCGTCGCGCACCGCCTGCGGCGACGCCGTCGGATGCGCCTCCAGGTACCGCGCGGCCGCGCCGGCGACGTGCGGCGAGGCCATCGACGTCCCGCTCATGGTCGCCGTGGCACTGTCGCTGGCATAGCCCGCCGAGGTGATGTCGACGCCGGGGGCGAAGATGTCCACGCAGGAGCCGGTGTTGGCCCAGCTGGACCTGGCGTCCTGCGAGTCGGTGGCGCTGGTGGTGATCGCTTCGGGGACGCGGGCGGGAGAATCCCCGCAGGCGTCTTGCGGGTTGCCTGCGGAATCACCGTTGCCCGCCGCAACGGCGTAGGTCACGCCGTCGCGGATCGAGGTCGTCGTGGCCGTGTCGAGCGCGGCGGACGCGCCGCCACCGAGGCTCATGTTGGCGACCGCGGGCTGGCCGGCCTGGTGGTCCGATGTGACCCAGTCGATCCCCGCGATCACGCCCGAGTCCGAGCCACTGCCCTGGCAGTCCAGGACCCGCACCGCGACCAGCTTCACCGAGCTGGCCACCCCCAGGGTGCTGCCGCCGATGGTGCCGGCGACGTGTGTCCCGTGCCCGTTGCAGTCGTCGGCGCTGCCGCCGTCGACGGCGTCGTAGCCCGATGTTGCCCGACCCGCGAACTCGTTGTGGCTGAAGCGGATGCCGGTGTCGATGACGTAGGCGGTGACGCCGGCGCCCGTCGCGGTGCGGCTGTAGCTGTCGTCGAGCGGCAGGTGGCGCTGATCGATGCGGTCGAGGCCCCAGGTGGCGGGGGACTGCGTCGCATGCACGACGCCGTCGGTCTCGACGAACTGCACGTTCGGATCGGCCTGCACCCGCTGCAGCGCCGCGGTCGACATGTGGGCCGCGTAGCCGTGCAGCGCGCTCGAGTACTCCCGGTCGACGTTGGCACCGGCCGCTCGGGCGGTGCGCCGGCTGTCGGCCGCGCCCATGGCCGACACGCCCGACCGCAGCACCACGATGTAGCGGTCTGGAAGCCGGTCGGCCCGTTCCGCTCCGAGCAACGGCGCACGCCGCGGGCTGGCGGGGGACGCCGGGGGGGACGCAGCGTGCGCCGCGGGGCTTGCGCCGAACGCGAGCATCGACGTGAGGGCGAGCGCGCCGAAGGCGCGCCGCGGGACGGGTGTGGGCAACTGGTTCTCCTCGCCGCCGTGCCGTCGAGTGGTCTCGACGGACTCCGGACCGAATGTCGGTCGGCGGCACCTTTGCGCCCTTTGTCAAAAATCGCCAGACAACAGTTGCACAACCACGCGAACTGTGTGACCAGACGAAAATTGCTTACACAAATTGCCTGTCCGCAACTTCGAACGAGCAACCGCTCTCGGTCAGGGCATCTGTTGGATCAGGTCGTCCAGGTTGCGGAACAGTGCCGGCCGCTCGTGCTCTTCACGGAGCCGAAGCGCGAGCCGGCGGCTCGTGACGAGCACCTCGCGCGCGGCGCGCCCCGGCCACGGGCGGGGCAGCAGCTCGGGAGGCAGCAGCGGGTCGCGCTGGAAGACGGTCTGGAACGCCACGACCATCTGCAGTGCGCCGGGGAGGAAGTCGGTGTCGGCGATGCGCTCGTGGCGAGTCCGGAGGCGTTCGAGGATCGGCAGGACGGGCTTGAACTGCTCCACGAACCGTCGGTACGAGATCGCCAGCTCGTCGACGGACCACAGCGCTGCGGCCAGCTCCCGAGGGCTGTGCCGGCCGCCGACGTCGAGCTCGTCGGCCGCGGCCAACGTCACGTGCTCGGCCACGGTCAGTCGTTCCACCTCGGCTCGGACCTCCTTCTCCCACGGGTGGGCCGACACGTAGAGCCCGTTGCTCACCGGCGCGCCGCCGAACTCGATCAGGCGGTCGCGCAGGCGATCGCGCGCGGTGCGCCGGCTTTCGGGGATGGCGAAGGCCACGAGGTGCCAGCGGCGGTCCCAGCCGCGACCTTGGGCGTCTTGCAGGAACGCCCGCTGGTGGCGCTCGAGCGAACCGCCCAGCAGCGCGTCGCCGGCCGGGGTGGTGCGGTACACGGCGCTCTTGCCCCCGGCTCGGGAGCCACCGACGCTCGAGTCCGTCCGGCACGTCGGGTCGATCGGGACCGCCGCCGAGGTCGCATCCGGCACCAGCAGCCTCTCGGCGACCATCCGGCGCAGGCACGATCGGACCTGCTCCGCGCTCTGCCCGCACGCCTCCGCGACCGGATACAGCTCCGCGGCCAGCACCGTCCCGTCCGGCTTGGCCATGCCGAAGATCAAGACCCTGGTCGGGATCTCAACGGGCGTGGGGAGCACGACCGTCATGTTGACCGCCCGCCTAGAACCCGTCAACCACCCGTTTGCAGTCATGCTGCAAAATGTCTGTCGTCCGACTCGCATCTGAGTGCCCGTTACTCACGCCACCAGCGCCTGCCGCCAGGATCCTGGGCACATGCTCACGGCCCGTCCCTCCCGTCTCGGCGCCTGCGCCCTCGCCGCCCTCCTCCTCGCCTCGGCATCGGCCGTCCTGGCCGGCGCGCCGGCCGAGGCCGCGGCTGCCCCCGCGCAGCCGATCACGAGCCGGACCTCCGTGGCCGCCGACGCCAGCCAGGTCAGCGGGGGCGCCAGCCGCGCTCCGGACATCAGCAGCGACGGCCGGTGGGTCGTGTTCGAGAGCGCGGCGTCCGGCCTCGTGCCCGGGTTCGCCCCCAACCACGTGAACATCTACCTCGCCGACCGCGTCACCGGTGCCGTCACCCTGGTCACTGTGCCGTCCAGCGGCACCGAGGCCAACGGCAACAGCGAGCGGCCGAAGGTCAGCAACAACGGGCGCTACGTGATGTTCGTGTCGCTCGCGAGCAACCTCGTCGGGGGTGACACCAACGGCACGTTCGACGTCTACCGGCGCGACGTGGTCGGCGGCACCACGCAGCTGATCAGCAAGGCCTTCGGCACCGTCGGCAACGGCTACAGCGCCCGCGCCTCGATGTCGGGCAACGGCTCCCACATCGTGTTCGAGTCGACGGCGACCAACCTCGGCAGCCCCGACGTGCTCGGCCATGCCGACGTGTTCCTGTGGAGCGGCGCCAACACCCTGGCCCGCATGAGCGAGACGCCGGCCAAGGGCGAGGCGAACGGCAGCTCCTTCTACCCGACCATCAGCAGCGACGGCTCGACGGTGGCGTTCCAGTCGTACGCCACGAACCTCGTGGCCGGGGGCGGCAACGCCAATCCCGACGTCTTCGTGCGGCCGATCGGCGGGGCCATCAGCCGGGTCAGCGTCCCCGTCATCCCGCCGCTGGCCAACGGCGGCTCGTTCTACCCGCAGCTGTCCGATGACGGCACCGTGGTCGCGTTCGACTCGGTGGCCAGCAACCTGGTGCTGAGCGACACCAACGCCATGTCCGATGCCTTTGCCCGCAACCTCACGACCGGCACCACCACCAGGGTGAGCGTGAACGCGTTCGGGGGGCAGCTGAAGGCGGGCGGCGTCCTCGAAAGCGTGAGCTCGACTGGTGCCCGCATCGCGTTCGCGAGCATCGATGCCGACGTGCTCTTCCCCCCGGCCAGCAACTTCTTCCACCTCTACCTGAACGACAGGAGCGCCGGTCACGTGGAGGCGGTGGACCTGCGAGATGACGACGGGGGATTGGGCAACGGCGACATCGGCTCCGCCACGCTGACCGGGGACAGCCGGTACGTGGTCTTCTCGAGCACCGCCAACAACCTCGTGCGCTTCGACAGCAACGGGCTGTCCGACGTCTTCGTGCGCGACCGGTCGCTGTCCATCAGCCCGTTCGCGTCGTGGGACGCGCTGATCAAGCAGCAGTACCTGGACTTCGCGGGTCGAGCCGCCAAGGCCAGCGAGGTCACGGAGTGGAAGGCGCAGCTCACCAACGGCGAGTGGACGATCGGCCGCTTCCTCGAGTGGATGGCCCACAACCAGTATTGGGACGCCTACCGGTCCCCCCTGCTGCGCCTCTACTGGGCGTTCTTCTTGCGTGAGCCCGATGCGCCGGGTCTGGCCTATTGGCTGGGCCAGTACCAGGGCGGCAAGCCCTTCAACGAGATCGCGGCGTTCTTCACGACGTCGCCCGAGTTCACCAGCACCTACGGGCCGCTCGCGGACTCGGCCTTCGTGCAGCTCGTCTACGGCAACGTGCTGCAGCGCAAGGCCGACGCCGCCGGCGTGGCCTACTGGGTCGACCAGCTCCAGCACCACGGGCTGAAGCGCGGGACGATGATGGGCAAGTTCTCCGAGTCGCCCGAGGGCCAGCACGTCCTCGCCCCCGAGGTTGACGTCTTGCTCGTCCACCTCGGCATGCTCCGCGCGCTGCCCACCAAAGCGCAGTTCGCCACCGCCACCCAAGCCGTCGTCAACGGCAGCCAGCCGGTGCCGGCATACGCCGATGGCCTGCGCCTCAGCGGCCCCTACGCCGGGCGCTTCCCCTAGGCCGGAGCCCGTGCCTTTTGAACTCGCGGAGATGCGGATGAAGAATCGGCCCATGTCGCCGCGCTCGTTCCTCCTCGATGAGACCATGACCGCCTACGTGCTCGGTCATTCCGAGCCGCCCGACCCCGTCTTCGAGTGGGTGACCGAGCAGACCGAGGCGCTCGGCCCGGTGGCCGGCATGCAGATCGGACCCGATCAAGGTGGCCTGCTCACCATGCTCACCCGGTTCGCTCGGGTCGGCAACGCGGTGGAGGTCGGCACGTTCACCGGCAGCTCGGCGCTCTGCATCGCGCGCGGGCTGGCCCCCGGTGGCCGGCTGCTGTGCTGCGACGTGAGCGAGGAGTGGACCGCGATCGCGCGCGAGGTGTGGGCCCGCGCCGGCGTTAGCGACCGCATCGAGCTGCGCGTCGGCCCGGCCAGCGACACGCTGCGGACGCTGCCGTCCGACCCGGTGATCGACCTCGCGTTCATCGACGCCGACAAGACCGGCTACGCCGACTACTACGAGCAGCTCGTGCCCCGCCTCCGCCCCGGTGGCCTGATCATCGCGGACAACACCCTGTGGCACGGCCAGGTCGTCGATCCCACCATCGACGACGCCAACGTGAACGCGATCCGCGCCTACAACGACCGGGCGGCCGCCGACGACCGCGTGATGACCGTGCTGCTGCCCCTCGCCGACGGGCTCACGGTCAGCCAGAAGCGCTGACCGAGCCGCCTCCCGCCGCCGCTGCGCACGGAGCTGCCCGACCGGTCATCAGTGGCCGGGTCGCCTCGCCCGAGCGCCGAGCTACATCAGGTGCAGGCCGCACTCGGTCTTGTCGGAGCCGCGCCAGCGGCCGGCGCGGCCGTCCTCGCCGTCCTTGACCGGCGTGGTGCAGGGCATGCAGCCGATCGAGGGGTAGCCGCGCTTGGTGAGCGGGTTGACGATGATGTCGTGCTCGGCGATGTAGCCGCTCACGTCCTGGTCGGTCCAGGTGGCGATCGGGTTGATCTTCACCAGGCCGCGCAGGTCGCGCACGATGATGGGCGCCGAGTCGCGGGCGGCGGCCTCTTGGCGCCGCAGGCCGCTCATCCAGGCCTGCTTGCCGGCGAGCGCGCGGTCGAGCTGACCGACCTTGACCGCGGAGCAGCAGTTCTCGGGATCGGCCTGCCACAGCGCCTCGTTCTGGCGGGCGACGGTCATCATCCGCAGGTTGAGCCCGTAGTGCCGACGGACCTCCTCGACGGTCGCGAGCGTCTCGGGGAAGTGGTAGCCGGTGTCGATGAACACGACCTCGATCGCCGGGTCGACCTTGACCGCGAGGTCGATGAGCACCGCGTCGGTCATCGACGCGGTGAGGCAGATGTGCGGGCCGAAGGTGTCGACGGCCCAGGCGATGATCTTCGACGCCGGCTGATGCTCGAACGAGCGGTTGAGCGCGGCCAGCTCTTCGTCGGAGTGCTCCTGCGACAACGCGGTCTGCTCGGCGATGCTCATCGGCCCCACGTCCGTTCTGACTCAGGTCGGTTCGAGGGCCGATGAGCAGCTGCTCGGCTGCGCCTCGCAGAAACGATGCCGTCACATTGGTTCGCTCGCTGGCGCTCGCTCACGAGGTCCCTCACGAGGTTGCTCACCTTTCGCTCGATGGTGGCCGCGGCGATCACGTCGCGCACTCTGACTCGCCGGTCTCGGCGACGTAGGGACCGGTCTCGCTGTAGTCGACGTAGAACTCGGGCGCCTCGCTCGGCTCGGGGAAGACGTCGAGCTCCTTGAGGTCGGCGGCGATGGCCTTCACGCCGCCGGAGCGCTCGATCCAGCCGCGGAACGTCTCACCGGCCTCTCGCTCGCCGGCGAAGCGCCGCACGACCCGCACGGCCGCCTCGGGGGCGTTCTTGGCCGGCAGCCGCAGGGCCCGCTCGCCGAAGTGCACCTGCGTCTCGCCCACGTAGCCGCCCAGCAGCATCGTGTAGCCAGGCGCCGACTGGCCGTGGGCCCGTCGCTCGGCGCCGGAGAAGCCGATGTCGGCGACGTGGTGCTGGCCGCACGAGTTGGTGCAGCCCGAGATGTTGGTGCGGACGCCGCCCACGTCGGCGAGGCCCTCCTCTTCGAGGCGCTGGCCGATCGCGTCGGCCAGGCCGCGCGACTGGGTGACGGCCAGGTTGCAGGTGTCGGCACCCGGGCAGGCCACGACGTCGCGGGCCAGCTCGGCGCCCGGCTGCTCCATGCCGATGACCGAGAGGCGGGAGAACAAGGTGGGCAGCTGCGCCTCGGTGAGGCCGCGGTACACGAGGTTCTGGCGGTTCGTCACCCGCACCTCGGCGCCCAGCTCACGCTGGATCGAGGCCAGCGCCCGGAACTGGTCGGACGTGATGTCGCCGAGCTTGGCCCAGGCGTAGGCCGACACCGTGCCCTTGGCTGCGCCCCGCACCACGTTGGCGGCGTCCCAGCGGGCCTGCGGGTCTGCCGACCCGATCGTGACCGGCGTGCCCTGGCCCATCGGCGTCGGCGTGACCCCCACGGCCACGCCCGCAGGCGCGTCGCCACCCTTCTGCACGGCCTCGGGGATCCCTCCGGGCCAGGTCGACGACGCGAGGAGGAACTTGCGCTCCTTGAACACCTGGCGCTGGACCTCTTCGATGCCGAGGTTGGCGACGACCCACTTCATGCGGGCCCGCAGCTTGTTGTCCCGGTTGCCGTTGTGGTCGAACACGCGGAGCACGGCCTCGAGCGTGGCCAGCAGCTCCTCGCGCGGCGTGAAGTCCTCGAGGGCGAGTGCGGGGTACGGGTTGGCGCCGAGCCCGCCGGCCACGAACACCCGGAAGCCGGCCTCGACGGTGCCGTCCTCGAGCGTGCGGGCGGCGGCGATCACGCCGACGTCGTTGAACATGGCCTGGCCGCAGTCGGTGGCGCAGCCCGAGAAGTTGATCTTGAACTTGCGGGGCAGGCGCTGGGCCAGCGGGTTGTGCAGGAAGTGCTGGAAGGCCGCCTCGGCCCAGGCGCTGATGTCGAGCACCTCGAACGGGCAGGCGCCGGCCAGGAGGCAGCCCTGAACGTTGCGGACGGTGTCGCCGCAGGCCTCACGGGTCGTCAGGCCGACGGCCGCCAGGTCACGCATGACCTCGGGCACCCGCTCGAGCGGGACGAAGTGGAACTGGATGTTCTGCCGAGTGGTGATGTGGCCCCAGCCGCGCGAGTAGGTGTCGGCGATGTGGGCCATCGTGTCGAGCTGCTCGGGGGTCATGGCGCCGTACGGCACCTTGACCCGCACCATCTGGTTGTGGCCGCCTTGGCGTTGGCCGTAGATGCCGTTGTTCAGGCGGAAGACGCGGAACACGTCCTCGTCCAGGTCGCCGGTGAGATAGCGGTCGAGCATCACCTCGAACTTGGCGATGTCTGCGGCCTGTTCTGGATCGATCTCTCGTTGCAACACGGCCAGCTCCTTCGAGGTGCGCGGTCGAATAACCGACTCGAACGCTCAGGAATTCCCCACTGTGTCAAATCCCGAGTGCATGGGTCAACATTGTGGGTGGGATCCGGCCTAGCCACAACCGCGGCCGGCGACGTCAGCGGCGCAGCAGCTCGCCGACGTGGAAGGCCAGGTCGACCGACTGGCGTCCGTTGAGGCGCGGATCGCACATGGTCTCGTAGCGGGCCCCGAGGTCGGAATCGAGGATCTCCTCAGCGCCGCCGAGGCACTCGGTGACGTCGTCGCCCGTCAGCTCCACGTGCACGCCGCCGGGCCAGGTGCCCTCGGCTTCGTGGGCGGCGAAGAACCCGGCGATCTCGCGCAGGATCTCGTCGAAGCGCCGCGTCTTCTGCCCCCCCGAGGCCGTGAACGTGTTGCCGTGCATGGGATCGCAGGCCCAGACCACGGGGTGTCCGCTCTCGCGTACCGCCGCCAGCAACGGCGGCAGGGCCCGCTCGACCTCGCCGGCGCCCATGCGCGCGATGAGCGTGAGGCGGCCGGGGATCCGCTCGGGGTTGAGGCGCTCGCACAGCTCGATGACTTCGGCGGCCGTGGCCGTGGGCCCGAGCTTGCAGCCGATGGGGTTGTCGACCCCGCACAAGAACGCCACGTGCGCGCCGTCGGGCTGGCGGGTGCGCTCGCCGATCCACAGCATGTGGGCCGAGCAGTCGTACCAGTCGCCGGTCAGCGAGTCGCGCCGGGTGAGCGCCTCCTCGTAGCCGAGCACGAGGGCCTCGTGGGACGTGAAGAAGTCGACCTCGTGCAACGCCGGCTGCGACGTGGTGTCGACGCCGCACGCCTTCATGAAGCGCATGGCCCGGTCGATCTCGTCGGCCAGGCGCTCGTAGCGCTGGCCCTCACGGCTCGACGCCACGAAGTCCTGGTTCCAGGCGTGGATCCGGCCGAGGTCGGCGAACCCGCCCTTGGTGAACGCCCGCAGCAGGTTCAGCGTCGACGAGGACTGGTGGTACGCCTGGAGGAGCCGCTCGGGCTCGGGGGTGCGCGCCGCCTCGGTGGGGGCGATGTCGTTGACGAGGTGGCCCCGGAACGAGGGCAGCTCGACGCCACCCACGCGCTCGGTGGCCGACGACCGGGGCTTGGCGAACTGCCCGGCGATCCGGCCGACCTTCACGGTGGGCACGCCCGACGAGTAGGTGAGCACGACCGCAATCTGCAGGATCACCTGCAGCTTGTCGCGGATCGAGTCAGCGCCGAAGCTGTCGAACGACTCGGCGCAGTCGCCGGCCTGCAGCAGGAACGCCCGCCCGGCCGAGACGTCGCCCAGCGTGGCCGTGAGGGCCCGGGCCTCGCCGGCGAACACGAGCGGGGGGAGCGTCGACATCTGCTTGAGCACGCGCTCGAGGGCGGCCTCGTCGGGCCAGTCGGGCTGCTGCGCGGCCGGATGGTCGCGCCACGATCGCGGGTCCCAGGGGGTGGTCATCGGTGAAAAGGGTGACCGCTGGCCGGGCCGGATGCAAAGCAGTACCGGGCCGGGACGGGATCAGGCGGCGTCGGAGCGGGCGCTGGCCTCGTTGCGGACGGTGTTCACCGCACGCTTCACCATGCGCCGAGCCGCCTCGGCGGTGACACCCAGCTCCTCGCCGACCTCACGGTACGAGCGCTTGCGCCCGTCGTTGATGCCGAAGCGCTGCTCCACCGCGAAGCGGGCCCGCGTATCGAGCACGTCGAGCAGGCTCGTGATCATGCGGTCTTCGGCGGAGGCCAGCACCGTGTCTTCGGGGCCGGGGTTGTCGTCGGCAAGCAGATCGATGAGCTCGCTGCCGTCGTCGTCGCCGACCACCCGATCGAGCGAAGTGGGGGTCGTGAGGCGATGTAGGCGGGCGTGCTCCTCGTCCAGCTCGTCGCCGTCACCCGACACCTGGCGCAGCGCAGCGCGCAGGCTGGCCGACCGGTCACCCGGCAGGCGCACCAGGCTGGCCTTCTGGTCGAGCGCCCGGCCGATGGCCTGGCGGATCCAGAACGTGGCGTAGGTGGAGAACTTGAAGCCCTTGCGCCAGTCGAACTTGTCGACGGCGTGCTCGAGCCCGAGGTTGCCCTCCTGGATCAGGTCGAGCAGCTCCATGCCCGGAGGCAGGGGATAGCGCCGGGCGATGCTGACGACGAGCCGGAGGTTGGCCCGGATGAAGCGGTCTTTGGCGCGGGCGGCCTGCCGGCTGAGCCGGCGGTTCTCGGCGTTGTCTTCGCCGGCGGCGATGCGCTGGCGGGCGGCCACGCCTCGCTCGATGATCTGCGCGAGCTCCCGCTCCTCCTCAGCGTTGAGGAGGGGGACCATGCCGATCTCGTTCAGGTACATACCAACTGAATCACTCATGTCGGTCTCTCCAACGCTCTGTGGCCGCGCAGCATTCCCGCGAAGCCGGACCAACAGAAGCCGGTCCGGCGACTTCCATCCAGGTAATTTCGAACCATGCACCCTGCCGCGCCATTCCGGTCGACCCCGTGACGTGGGTCACCCTGGCGTGGGCCACCGCCCGGTGAGCGAGCGCCTCGGGGTGTTCGGCGGCACGTTCGATCCCCCTCACGTGGGGCACCTCATCGCCGCGGCCGACGTCCGCCACGAGCTCGGGCTCGACCGGATCCTGATGGTGGTGGCCAACGAGCCGTGGCAGAAGCTCGGGAGCCGTGATCTGACCCCCGCGTCCGACCGGTTGGCGATGGTGCGGGCAGCGGTGGCGGGCGTCGACGGGTTGGAGGCCAGCGCGATCGAGATCGAGCGCGGCGGCACCAGCTACACCGCCGACACGCTGGCCGACCTCGCGGCGGCACGGCCGGGCGTGCAGCTCTACCTGATCCTCGGCGCCGACGCCGCCGCCGGCTTCACCACCTGGGAGCGCTACGAGGACGTGGTCGCGCAGGCTCGGCTGGTGGTGGTCGACCGTCCGGGGGCGCCCGTGACCCTCGCGGAGGGCGTGCCCTGGCAGCGCATCGCCGCGCCGCGCCTCGAGATCTCCAGCACCGATCTGCGGCGCCGGGTGGGCGCGGACGCGCCGATCGACTTCCTCGTGCCGGCCGGGGTGGTGACGTACATCACGGAGCACGGCCTCTATCGTGTCGGCCGATGACCGAGGTGCCGCCGAGCGAGCCCACCCGGCGGTCCCGACCCGATGCCTCCATGCGCCGAGCGGTCTTGCGGCCGACCGAGCAGCCCTCCACCCGTGGACCCGCGCGTCGTTCCCTCGCCTCGGCCCTGGCTGCCATCCCCGACCGGGAGCCGTCGCCCGTCGCCGCCCGGCCGGCCGGCGGCGACGGCGCCGTCGAGGCCCCACCGTCGGAGCTGATCGACGCCGGCGCACCAGCGCCGACCGAGGTCGAGTCCGACGCTGAGCCCGAGGCCGAGGATGGCGCCGCGGTCGCCGGCCGTGCGCGACGAGTTCCCGCACCTCGGCGCCATGTCCCGTGGTTCCGTCGCGTCGCCTTCGCCCTGGCCGTGCTCGCGCTGGTCGGGGCCATCCCCGCGCTGGGCTGGGTGGGGGTGCGGCTGATCCGCAACAGCAAGGCCGGGACGTTCAGCGCCACCGGCTCGAACCCGTCGGCGCCGGGCTACGAGGCGCCCGTCGAGCCCACCCCGACCGGCGTGGTCATCCAGCGCGACGCCAACAACAAGCCGATCTCCTTGACCGTCCTGGCCCTCGGGAGCACGGCGCAGGGCGGCTCGGTGCTGTTCCTTCCGCTCGACACGCGAGTGGCCTTCCCCGCCTACGGCGTGGACCGGTTGCGGGCCGCATACGCGGTCGCCGCGCCCGCCGTGGCCCGCAGCAACCTGGTCGCGCGCGTGGCCGACGTCCTCCACATCGGCTTCGACGAGGCCAACGTCATCGACGTCAACGACCTGCAGTGGGCGGCGCTGACCAAGAAGGTCGCGCCGATCACCTTCCAGAACCCCGACCCGCTGACAGTGGCCGGCAAGTCGCTGCAGCCCGGAACGGTGGCCCTGGCGCCCGAGGAGGTCGGCCCATACCTCGCCGCCCTGCGGCCGGGCGAGAGCGACCTCAACCGCCTCAACCGCCATCAGGTCTTCTGGGACGCCTGGCTGAAGGCGGTCGGCCGGTCGAACGACCCGGCCGTGATCCCCGGCGAGACCGGCTCGGGCCTCGGCCTGTTCGTCCGCACGCTCGCGAAGGGCACGGTGCGGCTGACCACGCTCCCGCTGAAGGCGGCCACGGGCGACCCCAACGCGGCGTTCGTGCCCGACGACACCGAAGTGCAACGGCTGATCACCGACATGGTGCCCGCCCCGATCCCGCCGTTCCCCGGCGCCCGCATCTCGCTCCGGGTGCTCAACGGGGTCGCGGGCAAGTCGATCGGGACCGACATCACGCGTCCGCTGGTGGCGGCGGGCGCCAACATCCTCATCGTCGGCAACGGTCGCACGTTCGGGAACGCCACGACCGTCTACGAGTACCGCGACCCGGTCTTCAAGGATCGGGCCACGTTGATACGCGCCGCGTTGGGGAACAAGGGCACGCTGCGGTTGAATCGACTGGCACCCGACAACGTCGACGTCACCGTCACCCTCGGCCGCGACGTGCTCGGAGACCAAGGCGGCTCCGGCGGGGTCACGACCAGTGGAGGCGCCGGTGGCTGACAGGATCGACGACGACGAGGACGAGGCGCGCTGGCCCGTGGCGGCCGCCCGTGCCGCAGACGCCAAGCAGGCCGATGAGGTGGTCGTGCTCGACGTCGGGGCGGTGCTCGCCATCACCGGGCACTTCGTGATCGCGTCTGCATCCAACACCCGCCTCGTGCGCACGATCGCGGAGGACATCGAGGCCACGCTGGCCGAGGCCGGCGGTCCCCGGCCGCGGCGCATCGAGGGCCTCGACGACCTGCGGTGGGTCCTCATGGACTACGGCGACTTCGTCGTGCACGTGTTCCTGGACGAGGCCCGGCGCTACTACGAGCTCGAGCGCCTCTGGTCCGACGTCGCTCGGCTCGACTGGGGAGCCGGCCAGCTCACCGACGGCGTCTGAGCCTCGGGCCGGCCCGGGCGCCTCCGCTGGCCCGGCGGCCGCCCTCTAGGCTGCCCCGTTCGTGCGCCTGAGTCGGAAGCCGTGGAGGAGATCGTGATGGGGTGGCTTCGTCGCATCTCGGACCCGGCGTCGTGACCCAGGAGCATCTGGCCGAGGTGCCCGCGCCCGTGAAGGCCCCGGTCGTCACCGCGGCCCGCACGGCCACCCCGCTCCGGGCGTTCCCGCGCCTGTGGTTCGCCGTGGCCGAGGTCGTCGTGCGGCTCGGGCTCATGGCGCTCGTGCCGGTCCTGCTGCCGCGGGTGTTCGACGGCGATCCCCGCCACTACCGAGTGGTCGCCCGCAGGATCCACGTGCTCCGGCCACCGGCGTGGCAGTGGATGCCGTACCGCAAGGTCTTCTGGGAGTATCCGCCGCTGTCGGTGCCGATCCTCGCGCTCGAGAAGCTGAGCGGCGGCTCGCTCACGGTCTACCGGTTGATGGTCGGCGCGGTGATGGTGATCTGCGAGTTCGGCTGCCTGCACCTGTTGCGGCGGGGCTGGCCCGAGCGGGCCAAGTCGCTGACCGTGATCTGGACCGTCACGGTGCTGCCGATCGCGGCGCTCACGTGGTTCCGCATGGACTTCTTCGTGACGCTGGTCGCCACCGCGGCCCTCGTGGCCATCGTGCGACGCGGCAAGGGTGGCGGCGGCTGGCTGGCCACGGGCTTCGCGGCCAAGCTCTGGCCGATCGGGCTGGGCGGCCTGCTGCTGGTGCGGCGTCGCTGGCGCGACCTGGCCGTCACCGTGCTCGGGTCCGCGGCGGTGATGGTGGCCTGGTACGCCTGGTCGGCCGAGGGCGTGCGGGCCTTCTTCCGGTTCCGCTCCAGCCGCTCGCTCGAGCTCGAGAGCCTCTTCGGCGGGTTCGGGCTGTTCCCCAAGCACGCACAGATCCGGCTCGACTCGGGCACCTGGGTGCTCTGGCACGCCGGCGGCACCTGGGCCCAGCCCGTGCTCTACCTGATGCTCGCCGTCGTCTCGCTGGGCTGCCTGTGGCGGGCTCGCGGCGCCGACAGCGACCTGGTCGCCCTGGCCGGCGCGCTGACGATGGCCGGCACCCTGTTCTCGTGGATCCTGTCCCCGCAGTACATCGTCTGGACCGCCCCGATGGTGGCGCTCGTCGCGGCGTTCGGGAGCCGGCGGGTCGCGTACTGGTACGGCGCGGCCAGCATCCTCACATTCTTCTACCTGATCGCGTTCGACCCCTGGTACGCGATCCGGCGCGGGACCCACACGGGCTGGTTCGCCGCGTCGCTCATCGTGGTGCGCAACGGCCTGCTGCTCGGCGTGCTCGTCGAGCTGGTGCTGGCCATCAAGCCCCGCCATCACCAGCGCGTGCCGGCCGCCGATCCGGCGGACTCGGTGGGGCGGTCAGCCGTCGGCTGAGGCGCCGACGACGGCCCGGGCCGATGGTGTCGCCCGACCGGTGCGCCAGCGGATGCTGCTCCAGACCAGGACCGTGGCGGTGAGGCCGATGAGGATCCACGGCAGCGCCATGGCCAGCCACTCCGCGGCGCGGAACGGCGCGTGCCAGCGCGCCGAGGTGTGGGTCATGTCGTGCACGGCGGTGACCGCGGCCAGGTGGAGGAGCATGCCAACGCCCATGAGGAACCGGCCGGTGGGCGACCACCAGTTCAGCGCGAGGGGGATCAGCCCCCACACGGCGTACCAGGGCCACACGTAGGCGCTGACCAGCAGGTAGGCGGTGAACACCAAGCCCACCAGCACGGCCGACGACGAGGCGCGCCGGTGGCGCAGGACGAGCAGCGCGGCCAGCGCCACGACCGTGAGCATCGCGTAGGTGGCGAGCCGGCCCTGGGCGGTCTGGGTGAAGTGATCGGGCAGCAGCCAGGGGCGGGCGCGCCCCCACGCCGTCGAGTCGGTCATGCGCCAGCTGTTCCAGGTCATGGCCCGCACGACGGTCTCGCCGCCGGCCAGCAGGACCACGCCACCGGTGACCGCGCCGGCGGCCACGGCGACCTTGGCCGCGGCGGAGCGCCCTGCCTGCCGCCACGCCCAGACCCCCAGGCCGAGCACCGCCAAGATCGCGGTGATCTTCACGGCGGCGGCCACGCCCACCACGACGCCGGCGAGCGCCCAGCGCCGACGGTTGGCGAGCACGACGGCGACGAGCAGCAGCGCGCCGCACCACGCGTCGTTGTGCGCGCCGTTGACGACGCTGATCGCGATCAGCGGGTTGAGGCCGATCACTGCTAACGCGCCTGGGCTCCAGTTGGTCTCGCGCCCGATCAGCCACATCGCGGCGGCCACCGCGAGCGCCGCGAGCAGCTGGAAGCCGAGTCGGGACAAGAGCAGCGAGTCGCCGGCCACGGCCATGACGACCACGGCCGGCGGGATGAAGGCGGGCCCGTACACCGACGGGGTGGTCCGCCAGATCCGCGGGACCGGCTGCGTGACGTTGTCGCGAGGGTGATCGGAGGGGGAATGGGTCCAGGGGTTCTCGTGGTAGTGGACGACCATCCGGCCGTAGGAGGCGTACGAGTAGGCGTCGGCCGACTCGAACGGTGGCTGGATCATCGCCGCCACCAAGAGGACGCCGCTCGCCACGAGCACCGGCCAGGCTCGGCCGTTCCCGGAGCGGCGGACCGCCACGAGGTACACGCCCAACGCGACATAGCCGACGAGCAGCAGGACGAAGTACGCGCCCGTCGCGAGGTGGCCGCCGCGGACCAGCGCTACCGTCGTCGCCGCCGCCGAGACGCCGAGCGCGAGCTCGGCTGGTCGCACACGTCCCACCAGGCAGAACTTAGATCCCGCCCCGGTTGCCGCCGCGTTCATGGCCGAGCGCCGCGGCCGAGCAGTCGACGACTCGCCGCTCGGTCCGCCTCGATCGGGACGCTGGCTGCGGATGCAAGAATCGGCGGATGCGGCGCCGCCTGGCAGCAAGGAGGTGGTTGCCGGCCTCTTCGACGATGGCGGCGCAGCGCCGCGGCAGCCTGCTCGTCGCCGCCGTCTTCCTCGTCGTGCGCGTGATCATCTGGACGTCGGGCGGGCGGTTCAGCACCCTCTACCTCGGCGTCCAGCCGCAGCTGCTGGACCCCGCGCAACTCCGCGCTCACCCCCTGCGAGCGGCCCTGTCCACCCACATCCAACCCCCGCTGTACAACTTCTTCGTCGGCGCGGTCCTGCGCTGGTCGCCGCTGTCGGCCCGGACGTCGTTCGGGCTGCTGTGGGGGGCGTGCGGCCTCGCCATCGTCCTCGCGCTCCACGACTTCTTGCGCGAGCTGGGCGCCCGACCCGCCGTGGCCCTGATCGCCACCCTCGTCGTGCTGCTCGATCCGTACCTGGTCGCCCTGGAGCACAGCCTCAGCTACGACTATCCGGTCGCCGCGATGCTCGTCGTCGCCGTCTGGAGCGTCGCCCGCTACGGAAGCACCGGCGCCGTGCGCTGGTACCTGGCCTTCGCCGTGACCGTGACGGCCATCGTGCTGAGCCGCGCGCTCTTCCATCCCCTGTGGTTGGCGCTGGTGCTGGCCTTGCCGTTGCTCGTGCGTCCGCCGACCGCCAACGTGCGCCGACCGGCGGCCATCGGCGCGCTGGGCCTCGCGCTCGTGCTCGCCTTCATGGTCTCGAACCAGCTGCGCTTCGGCTCGTTCGGCCTGAGCAGCTTCCTCGGCATGAACCTGCAGGCGTCGGTCATCTCACCGATGCCGCCGGACCAGGTCCGCCGCCTCGTCGCGGACGGCACCCTGTCGCCCCTGAGCCAGGTCCGCCAGTTCTCCGGCTACCAGAAGTACGAGCCCATCGCCGGGCCGTGCCGGGCCCACACCGACCATCCGGGGCAGCCGATCCTGGCCGATCCCCAGAAGTCGACGGGGTTCTCGAACTTCAACGCCGAGTGCTACCTGCCGATCTATCGACAGCTCCAGACCGACGCGCTCGCCGCGATCAAGGCGGATCCCGGGCGCTACGTGCGCAACCGCGGTACGGGCATCGCGCTGTTCTTCAGCTCACCGGCGGACACGCGGCACCAGGGCGCGGCGATGAACGCCTTGACCGACGTCTATGACGTCGCCCTCCTCCCGGTCGATCACGTCGTGCACATGGAGCACTGGCAGACGACGCTAGGGGGCTTCCCGTTCCTCCGCCTGAAGATCTCGCTGCTCCTCGCGGCGGCGTTCGTGATCGTGGCGATCCGCGGCGTCGGTGCCGTCCGCCGGCTCGTCCGCCGACGCGATCCGACCGCGGTGGCCGAGGTCTTCGTGTGGCTGTCGGTGCTGTGGGTCGCGGTGGTCGGGACGACCGTCGAGCTCGGCGAGAACGCCCGCTTCCGCGCGACGCTCGACCCGCTGCTCCTCGGCCTGCTCGTGGTCGCAGTCGCGGCGGGGGTCGAGCGCGTGAACCGAGCGCGACGCGCATCTGCCACCTGACCGCGCTGGCCTCGGCGCCGAGCGAGCCGGCGAGCGCAGGTGCGCGGGACGATCAGGCCAGCGACTCGTCCTTGAGGCCCCCCCGGATCATGTCGCGCAGCTCGGCGGTGTCCTCGTGCCCGTGGTGCGCGACGGCGTGCATCGTGGCGACGTCGAGGACCTCCTCCTCTTCGCCGGCGATGGTGACCGTGCAACCCCGATCGCTGGGCATGTCCCTGCAGTCCACAACCTTGCGTGCCATCGGCCTCTCCTGGCTCGGATGAGGCACGCCCAGCCGTCGATGGCGGCGGCGCGTGCGCAGCGGCTCTCCCCCCGCGACAGGGTCCGCCCCAACGTGTGCCACGTCAACCCAAAACGGGTTCGGCCCGGGTGCCCGGTGTGTCCGAACGGCAGACGCCCGGGCGGGCGACGCGGACCTGGCGACCGAACGTCCCGCGGCCGGCGCCTCAGCCGGGTGCCGGGCTGTCTGGCTGCCGCGCCACGAACTCAGCCATGCCCGGGAGCGTGAAGCGCAGCTCGTCGCCCTCGGCAGTGAGGGTGCCGTGACGGAGAAGCTCGCTGCGGACCCTCGACAGCTGCTTGGTGGTTCGACCGAGCGCGTCGGCGATGGCTCGACCCGTGGTTGATCTTCCGGCCAGCGCCAGCCCGGCTGCTTGGCGGAGGTACTCCTGCTGGGCGCGGGTGGCGGTCGTCCAGCGAGCGGCGTACAAGCCGCGGTCGAGCTCTCGTTGCGCTCGGGGGAGGCGGCCTCGGCGGCGGAGCGGTCGATGGTGGATTGGCCGGTCGAGGTGCGCCAGGCGTGATGTCCGTAGAGCTGGATGGCGTAGGGGTAGCCGCCGGACGCGTGGGCGAGGAGCTCGGCGGCGTCGGCATCCATCGGTCGGCCAGCACAGGGCTGACTACGGTTGTCTACAGCGTCTACGTTCGTCTACGGCGACGACGTCCGTCTACGAAGACGAAGCCCATCAAGAAGACCCCAACCCCCGCCCCGACCGGTCTGCGTCCGGTCAGAGTGTGAGGAAGGGGTTCCTGGTGGAGCTATGGGGAATCGAACCCCAGACCTCTTCCATGCCATGGAAGCGCTCTACCAACTGAGCTATAGCCCCGTGGGAGCGATCACCCTAGCACCGGTGCCAGAGCCCAAACGCACCCAGATCGCCTGCTCGCAGCGACCCGCTCACCCCGGATCCGCGGCGTGCGCAGGCGGGCGCGGCGTTCAGGCGACCACGAAGTTCACGAGGCGCCCGGGGACCACGATGACCTTGCGGACCTGCGCCCCGTCGAGCAGGGCGGCAACCCGGGTGTCGGCGCGGGCCGCGGCCTCGAGCGCGGCCTCGTCGGCACCGGTGGCGACCGTGACCTTGGCCCGGACCTTGCCGTTCACTTGCACCGGCACCTCGACGGTGTCGTCGACCAGCCACGCCTCGTCGGCGACCGGGAAGTCTTCCCAGGCCAGCGTCGTGTCGTGGCCCAGCTCCGACCACAGCTGCTCGGCGGCGTGCGGGGCCAGCGGGGCCAGCAGCAGGACCAACGGCTCGGCCACTTCACGGGGGACGCCACCGTCGGCGTAGGCCTGGGTCAGGTGGTTGGTCAGCTCGGTGATGCGGGCGATCGAGGTGTTGACCCGCAGCGTCTCCATGCCGTCGCGGACCGCGGCGATCGAGCGGTGCAGCACGCGCCGGGTGGCGTCGTCGGCGGCGCCGTCGGACACCCGCAGCTCGCCCGTGTCCTCGTCGAGCACGACGCGCCATATGCGCTGCAGCAGCCGGTACATGCCGACGACGGCGGTGGTGTCCCACGGGCGGCTCTGGTCGAGTGGGCCGGTGAACATCTCGTACAACCGCAGGGTGTCGGCGCCGAAGCGCTCGCACATCTCGTCGGGCGTGACGGCGTTCTTGAGCGACTTGCCCATCTTCCCGTACTCGCGGGTGACCGGCTCGCCCCCGAAGAGGTACCTGCCGTCGACCTCCTCGACCTCCGACGCCTCGACGTAGAAGCCCCGCGGGTCCTTGAAGGCGAAGGCCTGCACCATCCCCTGGTTGAACAGGCGCCGGAAGGGCTCGGACGAGCTGACGTCGCCCAGGTCGAACAGCACCTTGTGCCAGAAGCGGGCGTAGAGCAGGTGCAGCACCGCGTGCTCGACGCCGCCCACGTACAGGTCGACGCCACCCGGGTCGCCCTCGTGCTGGGGCCCCATCCAGTAGCGCTCGACCTCGGGGTCGACGAACGCCTCGGTGTTGGTCGGATCGAGATAGCGCAGCTCGTACCAGCAGGACCCGGCCCACTGCGGCATCGTGTTGACCTCGCGGCGATATGCACGGGGCCCGTCGCCGAGGTCGAGCGTCACGGTGGTCCACTCGGCCACGCGGCCCAGCGGCGGCTCGGGCTCGGAGTCCTCGCGGTCGGAGGTCGTGGGGGTGAAGTCGTCGATCTCCGGCAGCTCGACCGGCAGCAGCTCGTCGGGCACCGCACGGGGCTGGTCGTCCTCGCCATAGACGATCGGGAACGGCTCACCCCAGTACCGCTGCCGGCTGAACAACCAGTCCCGCAGCTTGTACTGGACCGTGCCGGTCCCGGTCCCCTCGGCCCCGAGCCAGTCGATGATGAGCGCCTTGGCCTTGGTCATGGCCAGGCCGTCCAACGACACGCCGTCGTTGCTCGAGTGGACGGCGACGCCCTCGCCGGCGAAGGCCTCGGGCCAGGTGTCCGCGCTGGCGTCTACCGCCACTGCCCGCGCCTCGCGCCACTCGGCGGGCGGGCGCACGACCTCCACGATCGGCAGCTCGAACGCCCGGGCGAACTCGAAGTCCCGCTGGTCGTGCGCCGGCACCGCCATGATCGCCCCGGTGCCGTAGCCCATCAGCACGTAGTCGGCCACGAACACCGGCACCGGCTTCCCGTCCACCGGGTTGGTCGCGAACGAGCCCGTGAAGACGCCGGTCTTCTCGCGGTTCTCGGCCTGGCGGTCCATGTCCGAGCGGCGGCTGGCCTGCAGGCGATAGGCGGCGACCGCGTCGGCCGGCGTGGCCGCACCCGCGGTCCAGACCGCGGGCGTGCCCTGTGGCCACGCGTCGAGCGTGAGCTGATCGACCAAGGGATGCTCGGGGGCCAGCACCATGTAGGTGGCGCCGAACAAAGTGTCGGGACGGGTGGTGAAGACGTCGATGCCCACGCCGGTGCCCTCGACGGGGAAGTGGACCCGGGCCCCGGTCGAGCGGCCGATCCAATTGCGCTGCATCAGCTTGATGGGCTCGGGCCAGTCGAGGCCGTCGAGGTCGGCGATGAGGCGGTCGGCATACGCAGTGATCCGCAGCATCCACTGCTTCATGGGCCGGCGGTAGACGGGGAAGTTGCCCCGCTCGGAACGGCCGTCGGCGGTGACCTCCTCGTTGGCCAGGACCGTGCCCAGCCCGGGGCACCAGTTCACCGGCGCTTCCTGCAGGTAGGCCAGCCGGTGGCCGTTCACGACGGCCCGACGCTCGCTGTGGTCCAGCTCGGCCCACGGACGACCGAACGGGTTCGTGCCCGCGAACGGCTCGCGGCTGCCGGCGTCCAGCTCGGCCTCCAGCTCGACGATCGGCCGGGCGCGGTCGGCGTCGGGGTCGTACCAGCTGCCGAAGATCCGCAGGAAGATCCATTGGGTCCACCGGTAGAAGTCGGGGTCGGTGGTGGACACCGAGCGGCGCGGGTCGTGGCCCAGGCCGAGGCGCCGCATCTGGCGCCGCATGTTCGCGACGTTGGCCTCGGTCGTGGTGCGGGGGTGGGTGCCGTGCTGCACCGCGTACTGCTCGGCCGGCAGGCCGAACGCGTCGTAGCCCATCGCGTGGACGACGTTGCGGCCGTTCATGCGCTGGTAGCGGGCGTAGACGTCGGTCCCGATGTAGCCCAGCGGGTGCCCGACGTGCAGCCCGGTGCCTGAGGGGTATGGGAACATGTCCAGCACGTAGAGCTTCTGCCGGTCGGCGACGCGCTCGAACCCGTCGCTCAGGGGCCCGGTCGGATTCGGTGCGAAGAACGTGCCCTCGGCCTCCCAGCGGTCCTGCCAGCGGGCCTCGATCTGCTGGGCGAGCGCGGCGTCGTAGCGGTGGCGGGGCAGATCATCGGCGACGGGGGCGGGCTCGGCCATGGCTGGTCAAGGTACTCGGCGCCCTCGCCATCCCCGCACCTGATAGTCCGCGAGCAAGGACCGTGACGGGTGCGCCCGAGCGTGGGTCGTACCGCTCGTGGCGACCGGCATCCTTTCGAAGTCTTCGAGCGGAAACGCTCAGCGCCGGACGGGTCGCGACCGATGTTCGGAGGGAGACCTGCACCCGGTCTCGCGCTGCCCCTGATCCCGATCGGCCTTCCCCCCAGGCCGCTCGGAGCGGAACGCCCCGTTGGCGCACCCGCTCGTCACCGCCCCGACGACGATGTCGGGGCGGTGGCGCGTTCGCACGCTCGTAGCCTCCGCTGGCAAACGTCCGGTTTGTCAGCCCGCGCCCAGCGCCTGGCTAGCGTGCGGGAGACGACGAACCCACCGGTGAAGAGAGAAGAGCACGCTCCATGAGCACAGAAGACACACCGGTCCAGCTCACGATCCCGGCGTTGCCGAGGCTCCTGCGCATCGCGCGCGTGACCGCGGCGTCGATGGCCGCCGAGCTGCCGTTCACGCTGCAGGACATCGAGGATCTGCGCGTGGCGGTCGACGAGGTCGCGGCGGTCGTGATCGACGGGTGTGATGGCGGATCGTCGCTCGAGCTCACGATGTCCGTGGACGGTGACCGCGTCACGATCCGCGGGTTGGTCCGCGGCGCCGGCGAGCTGCCGGAGCTGCACCCGGTGGCGCGCGACCTGTTGGACCTCCTCGCTGACAGCTACACGTTCGACGTCGCCGACGGCGATCGGTCGTTCACGCTGACCAAGCGGGTGCAAGGCGTCGAGGGGTGACCGAACCGCGGGGCGATGGATCGCTCGACAAGTTCCGCGAATACCGACGCACCGGTGACCGGCGGCTGCGCAACGAGATCGTCGAGGAGCACCGCCACCTCGCCGATCGGTTCGCGGCGCGCTACCGCTCACGCGGGCTCGCCGTCGACGACCTGCGCCAGACCGGCCTGCTGGCCATGGTGCGCGCGGTCGACCGCTTCGACCCCGACAAGGGCGTGTCGTTCGCGACCTTTGCCAGCCGCACGATCGACGGCGAGCTGAAGCGGGCGCTGCGGGACAAGGCCTGGGCCGTCCGGCCACCGCGGGCCGCGCAAGAGCGCCACCTCGCCCTGCGCAAGCGCGAGGAGGAGCTGACCCACTCCCTGGGCCGCGCGCCGACTGTGACCGAGCTGGCGGAGGCCCTCGATGCCACCGTCGACGAGGTCCTCGAGGCCGTGGAGGCCGGTGCCGCCCGCTCCGCGAGCGCCATCACGCGCACCAACGACGACGGTGCCGCCGTCGAGGCGGACGACCTGCTCGGCGTCCGCGAGACGGGCTTCGGCCGGGTCGACGACCGCCTGCTGGTGGCCGACCTCGTCGACCAGCTCGGCCCGCGAGAACAAGAGGTCATCCGGCTGCGGTTCGTCGAACGGCTTGGGCAAGAGGAGATCGCCCAGCGCATCGGCGTGAGCCAGTCGTACCTCTCCCGGCTGCTGCGCAAGATCCTGTTGGAGCTCCGCGAGCAGATCGAAGCCGACTGACGCCTCAGCCGGTCCGGGCGCGGCGCAGGCCGCGACGTTCAGGCCTGCTCGATCTCGATGATCTCGGTCAGGCCGGTGATGTCGAGCAGGCGTTCCGTGGTGGCACTCGGGGAGCGCAGGACCAGCTCACCGTCGCGCGCGCGGAGTTGCTCTCGCGCCGCAACGAAGACCCGCAAGCCCGAGGAGTCGATGAACTCGACCGCCGCGAGGTCGAGCACGAGGCGCGTGACGCCGGTGTCGCTCAGGGCCTCTTCGATGCACGCTTCCAACTGGGGAGCGGTGGCCGGATCGAGGTCACCGACAAGTGAGATCGTGGGCACGGCCGCGCGTTCCAGTGAGATGGACAGCTGCGTTGGGTTGTCGTTCTCGTCGGGCACGGCAGCAGGATAGACGGCAGGTCGCGGCCATCGCGTGTCCTCGCTGGCGATGGAAAAGCGGCCGTTGAGCCTGGGTGCTGGCGTGGCGAAGGGGTACGTTCGCCCGCATGCCGCGCTCCGGTCGATCGCACCGGCTCCTCGTCGTCGCTGCGTCGATCGCCGTCACCGCGTCATGCGACCTGCCCAGGTTCGGTGCACCGAGCGCCAGCTCGAAGCAGGGCCGCGACGTGCAGCGGCTCTGGAGCGGGTTCTTCGTCGGCGCCGCGCTGGTGACCCTGCTCGTCTGGGGCCTGCTCGTGTGGGTGGTGCTGCGCTATCGGCGTCGGCCCGACGACGACGGGCTGCCATCGCAGAAGGCGTACAACATCCCGGTCGAGATCGCCTATACCGCCATCCCCATCGTGATCGTCGCCGTGCTGTTCGCGTTGAGCGTCACCACCCAGCGACGGGTCACCAACGTGAGCCCGAAGCCCGATGTGATCGTGACCGTCGTGGGCTTTCAGTGGGGTTGGCAGTTCGCGTATGACGGCCTCGGGTTCACGGTGATCGCGGCCCCGGGGCAGCCGCCCGAGATGGTCCTGCCGCTCGGCTCCCGCGCCCGCCTGAAGCTGGTCACGAACGATGTGAACCACGCGTTCTGGGTGCCGAAGTTCCTCGAGAAGCGGGACCTCATCCCAGGGGTGCGCAACGAGATCGACGTCACGACGACCAAGCTCGGGTCGTACGTCGGGCGCTGCGCCGAGTTCTGCGGCCTCGACCATTGGGCCATGTACTTCTCGGTGCGGGTCGTGCCACCCGCCGACTACCAGCGCTGGATCGCGCAGAAGCGGGCGGGGGCATGACCATCGTCACCGAACGGCCCGAGGTCGCCGGAGCGGAGCCCGAGCCCGCCGGCGGTCTCCTCGCGTTCTTCACGTCGACCGATCACAAGCGCATCGGCCTCGCGTACATGGTCACGGCCTTTGCGTTCTTCCTCATCGGCGGGGCCATGGCCGAGTTGATGCGCACCGAGCTCTACAGCCCGGGCCTCCAGGTCGTGTCCTCCGAGCGCTACAACGAGCTGTTCACGATGCACGGCAGCGTGATGATGTTCCTGTTCCTCGGGCCGTTCGCGTTCGGCCTGGCCAACTACCTCGTGCCCCTCCAGATCGGGGCCCAGGACATGGCCTTTCCTCGGCTGAACGCGCTCAGCTATTGGTTCTACTTGTTCGGCGGCTGCACGATGCTCGCCGGCTTCCTGACTGCCGACGGGCCGGCTGCCTTCGGCTGGACCGGCTATACGCCGCTGTCGGGCATCGTGCGCTCACCAGGTCCGGGCGCCGACCTTTGGATCCTCGCGCTCGTGCTCACCGGGCTCTCGGGCGTGCTCACCGGCGTCAACATCGTGGCCACGGTCATCTCGATGCGGGCCCCGGGCATGACGATGTTCCGGATGCCGGTCTTCACCTGGAACATGCTCATCACGAGCGTGCTCGTGCTGATGGCCTTCCCGGTCCTCACGGCGGCCGCGGTGATGCTGTTCGCCGACCGCCACCTCGGAGCCCACATCTTCGACGCCGGGGGTGGGGGGGTGCCCATCTTGTGGCAGCACCTGTTCTGGTTCTTCGGCCATCCCGAGGTGTACATCCTCGTGCTGCCGTACTTCGGGATCATCACCGAGGTGCTCCCGGTCTTCTCACGGCGGCCCGTGTTCGGCTACGCGGGCATCGTCTTCGCGTCGATCGCCATCGCCGCGCTGTCGGTCGGCGTGTGGGCCCACCACATGTTCACGACCGGCGCGGTGGTGCTGCCGTTCTTCTCGGCGTTCACGATGCTCATCGCCGTCCCGACCGGCGTGAAGATCTTCAATTGGATCGGCACGATGTGGGGCGGGAAGCTCACGTTCAGCACCCCGATGCTGTTCGCCATCGGCTTCATCGCGACGTTCGTCATGGGCGGCGTGACCGGCGTGATGCTGGCCGCCGCGCCGATCGACTTCCACGTCCACGACACGTACTTCGTGGTCGCGCACATGCACTACGTGCTCTTCGGCGGTTCGGTGTTCGCCTTGTTCGCCGGCATCTATTACTGGTTCCCGAAATTCACCGGTCGTGTGCTCAGCGAGGGCCTGGGCAAGGTCCACTTCTGGATGACGCTCATCGGCTTCCACATGACGTTCTTCGTGCAGCACATCCTCGGGCTCCAGGGCATGCCGCGGCGAGTGTCCAACTACCTGCCGAGCGACGGGTTCACCACGCTCAACCGCATCTCGACGTACGGCGCTTACATCCTCGGCGCGGCCACCCTCCCATTCCTCTGGAACGTCTGGCGCACGCTCCGGTCGCCGCTCGCGCCACGCGCCGGCAACGACCCCTGGGAAGGGCACACGCTCGAGTGGGCCACGACGTCGCCGCCCCCGCCCGAGAACTTCATCGGCGCCCTGCCGCCGATCCGCTCCAACCGCCCGGTCTTCGACCAGACCCACCCTTCGCACGCAGGGCACAGCGATGCCTGAGCACCACGAGCTGCCGACCGAGGTCGACCGCGACGAGCGCGACCAGTCCGTCGCCTGGCGGATGTTCGTGTCGATCGGCGCGTTCGTCGCCGTGATGGCGGCCATCTACTGGTTCACGACCTACGAGCGGGCCGGGTCGGTCATGCTCACGGTCTCGGCCATCTTGAGCCTGTGGGCCGGCACCTACCTGTGGCTCCACGGGCGGCGCCCCACCAGCGCCGAAGCCGCCTCCGGGGACGCCGCAGTCACGTGGCTGCCGCATGCCAGCGCGTGGCCGCTCGGCATCGGACTCGCGTTCGCGCTGATCCTCAACGGCCTGCTCATCGGCGTCTGGTTCCTGGTTCCCGGAGTCACGCTGCTGGCGATCTCCGTGATGGGCTTCGCGATGGAGAGCCGTCGGCGCGACTGACCGCTACACCAGCTCGTCGTGCGTCGGCATCGGCTCGTCGGGCTCGGCCGGATGCGGCGAGGCATCGGGTGGTCGATGGCGGCCCAGCAGCCGGCTGGGGATCTCGCCCCAGCTGACCTTGGAGGCCATGGGCAGGCCGTCGCGCCTGCAGAGCTCACGGCAGAGGCGGTAGGTGACGCTGCCGGCGACCACCGGCGCCACGAACACGGCGAAGCGGAACGTCCACAGCACGGAGTTCACCGAGAGGCCGAACGTCGTCGACAGCACGTCGGCACCGGCGCCCAAGAACAAGATGACGTAGAACGCGATCGTGGCCACCCCGAGCGCGGTGCGCACCGGCCGCTGGCGGGGCCGGTCGTCGATGTGATGCTCGCCGTGGTCGCCGGTGACCCGGGCTTCGAGGAACGGCCACGCGAAGAGCAGGCCGAACGTGAGCCCCGCCAGCAGCACGCCCGGGAAGAACGGGTTGGGGATCTCGAAGCCGAAGGCGCGGATCTCCCAACCGGGCATGATGCGCAGCGCGCCGTCGAGCCAGCCCATGTACCAGTCGGGCTGGCTGGCCGACGACACCTGGGCCGCGTCGAACGGGCCGTAGATCCAGATCGGGTTGATCTGGAAGACGCCGCCCAGGAAGCAGACGACCGCCGCGGTCAGGAAGAACAGTCCGGTGGCCTTCGCGGCGTAGGTCGGCCACATGCGCTCGCCCACGACGTTGTCCTCGCGGCGGCCGGGGCCAGGGAACTGCGTGTGCTTGTGCCGCACGACGATGGCCAGGTGCACGGTGAGCAGCACCGTGATGATCGCCGGGATGATCAGGATGTGGATGACGTAGAGCCGGTTGATGATGTCCGGCCCCGGGAACTCGCCGCCGAACAGCAGCGACGTGATCCACGTGCCGGCCACGGGGATCGACAGGGCGATCGAGTAGGCGATGCGCAGGCCCGTGCCCGACAGCTGATCGTCGAGCAGGGAGTAGCCGGCGAAGCCGTTGAAGATGGCGAGGATCAGCAGCGTGACCCCGACCATCCAGTTGATCTCGCGGGGCCGGCGGAACGCTCCGGTGAAGAACACCCGCCCGAGGTGCACGACGATCGACGCCAGGAACAGCAGCGCCGCCCAGTGGTGGATCTGGCGCATGAGCAGCCCGGCCCGCACGTCGAACGAGATGTCCAGGGCCGACCGGTACGCCTCGGTCATGCGGACGCCCCGGAGCGCGTCGTAGCTGCCGGCGTAGGTGACCTCGGTCGTGCTCGCTCGGAAGAAGAACGTGAGGTAGGCGCCGGTGAGGACGAGGATCACGAAGGAATAGAGGCCGAGCTCGCCGATCATGAACGACCAGTGGTCGGGAAACACCTTGTTGAGCGCCGTGCGGGCCAGCTTGGCCACGCCGAGCCGGTCGTCGATCCAGCGGCCGACCGGCTCCCGCTTCGCCCGGCGCGCTCGCGTGGTGCGGCTCATCGCTCGCGGTCCCAGAAGCCAGGACCGACCGGATCGGAGAAGTCCCCGGTGGCGACGATGTAGCCGGCGGCATCGAGGGCGAGCGGCAGTTGGGGGAGCGACCGCGCCGCAGGCCCGAAGATCGGCCGCGCGCCTTCGAGCACGTTGAACGTCGACTGGTGGCACGGGCACAGCAGCAAGCCCTCGGCCGCCTGGTAGAGCCCGACCGGGCAGCCCACGTGCGTGCAGATCTTGGAGTACGCAACGATGTTCCCGATCGTCCAGCCCTCGCGGCCCGGGCGGGGGCGGAACCCCTGGTTGGGTCGCACGTGGATGAGCAGCGTGGGCGCGTCGGCGGCGTCGGTGTGGCCCTCCGGCCACACGGTGATCACGCCGTCCTCGGGCAGATCGGCGGGCCGGACGGGCGTGCCGTCGGCGCGGACGACCCGCTTGCGACCACCCTCGTACGGCGTCGTCTTGAGCCCCCGACCTGGCCGGGGCCCGAGCGACCGGATGGGGAACAGCAGCGATGCGCCGAGCGCGGTCAGCGCCGCGCCCAACGACGCGACGAGCACCCTGCGGCGGGCGACCGGCGCCTCACCGCTCTCCAGGTCCGCGGTGAGCTTCGCCACCTCGGCCTCCGGCGAGGCCAGCGGCTCACGCGCCTCGGTGGCCTCCTCGTCGGGCAGGAACGCCTTCGCCACCACCACGATCCCCATGCCGATGCCGCCGAGCGCGACGGCCAGCATGATGCCCTCCAGCTGGGTCTGGCCACCGCGCCAATAGACCACGGCGAGGCCGATGGCGGCCGCCGTCGCCAGCAGGAAGCAGGCTGCCGCGAGCCGCTCCGCAGCGCCGCCCGACGTGGGCTCAGGCGAGGTCACGGCGACCCCTCACCGGGCTGATCCGGCACCTCGACCTCACGGCGGATCGGCATCCGCGTGCCGATCCACGCCACGATCGCCAAGAGCGCCACCATGCCGATCGACCACGCGACGAAGCCCTCCGGAATGGGACCGATGCGACCGATGGGCAGGCCACCCGGGTCCCGCGGCGTGCGGAGGTACTGCACGTAGCGCACGACCGCGTCGAGGTCGCGGCCGCCGATCTCCCGCGACGAGAAGACCGGCATCTGACCCGGCCCGGCGCGCATGGCCGCGGCGATCTCCCGCGGTTGGGCCGAGTGCAGGCTGGGCGCGGCCCGGCCGTAGCTGAGCGCACCGCCGCTCCCGGAAGCCGAGTGACAGGCCTGGCAGTTGGCTCGGTAGAGCTCGCCGCCCTTGGCCAGGTCGGCCCCCGCCAGGTGCACGATCGGCGCCTTCGGTCCGGTGCCGAGCGAGGCGACGTACGCGACGAGCGCGTCCAGGTCGGCGCCCTCGTACGCCCGCTTCTTGCGCCGTGGCTGCTCGTCGCTCGACCCGAGCGGCATCCGGCCCGTCGACAGGTAGTAGTAAGCGCCGGCCTCGCCGCTCGTCTGGAGCGACGGTCCGCGCCGCCGGCCGTCGGGGCCGACGACCCCTTCGCCCTTCACGCCGTGGCAGCTCACGCAGCCGGTGAGGTAGAGCTCGCGTCCCCGCGCCTGTTGATCCGCGCCGGCCGCCGCGGGCCGCCGCGAGATGACGAGGCTGGTGATCACGAGCGCGGTCGCCAGCACGAGGCCGACGGCCAGCACGTCGCGGCGGCGGAGCCCCGGTCGGCGGTCGCTCATCCGAGCAGGTAGATCGTGGCGAACAGGGCGACCCAGACGACGTCGACGAAGTGCCAGTAGTACGCGCACACCTCGACGGTGCGGTGCACCGGAGCCCGCGAGCGACCGCTCACCACGAGGGCCACCGCGCCCATGAACAGCAGGCCGCCGAGCACGTGCAGGCCGTGAAACCCCGTCGCCAGGTAGAAGATCGATCCGTACGCATGGCTGCTGATCGAGAACGGCGCCTGCGCGTACTCGAGCGCCTGGTTGCCGAGGAAGACCGCGCCCATGAACGCCGTGAGCCCGAGCCAACGCACGACCGCACTGCGGTCGCCGCGGCGGGCGGCGACGACCGCGCCGTGCATCGCGCCGCTCGACGCAACCAGGATCGCGGTGGCGATGGCCGTGCGCCCGACGTCGAGGTGGACCCCCGGCGGCGGCCACGTGGGGTTCGACGCGCGGAGGGTGAACCACGCCGCGAACAGCCCTGCGAAGAACATCAGCTCGGACGCCAGCCAAACGATGACGCCCACGCTCAGCGCGTCTGGAGTGCGAGCGGCGCGGTTGCCGCCTGCCAGCGTCGTGGTCGCCACGGCCCCGGTTCTACCAGGCAGACCCCCGTTGCAGAACGGGCAGCGCCGATCGCGGGGCCTCGGGCCGTAGGGTCCCGCGGGTGGCGCGGATCTCGGTGGCTGATGTGCTGCTCGACTGGCGGTTCGATCCCGCCGCCGCGCTCCTCCTCGTCACCATGTCGGCGGCGTACGCCACGGGCGTCGCGCGGCTCGCCCATCGGGGGCGGCGCTGGCCCGTCGGCCGCTCGCTGTGCTGGCTGCTCGCCGTGCTCGCCGGCGTGGTCGCCACCCAGTCGGGCATCGGCCGCTACGACGGCCAGCGGTTCACGGTCCACATGGTCCAGCACCTGCTGCTGGGCATGGTGGTGCCGTTCGCGGCCGTCTGCGCCGCACCGCTCACCCTCGCGCTGCAGGCCGGGGGCCCGGCCACCCGGCAGGCGCTGCGGTCGGCGCTGCGCAGCCGGTGGGCGCGCCTCCTCAGCCATCCGGTCGTCACCTGGCTGCTGTTCGGCGGTGGGCTGATCGTCGTCTACCTCACGCCGGTGCTCGCGCTGAGCGCCCGCAACCGGACCGTGCACCTGCTCGTCCACACCCACCTGGTGGTGGCCGGTTCGCTGTTCCTCGCCGGGCTCGTCGGGTCGGACCCGTCGCCGCGTCCGTTGCCCTACGGCGCCCGCCTGCTGTCAGTGCTCACCGCGGTCCCGTTCCACGCCTTCCTCGGGCTCGTCCTGCTGACCGCGGCGACGCCGCTGGCGCCGGCCGCGTACCCGTCGCTGTCGGACCAGCGCACCGGGGCCGGCCTGCTCTGGGGGATGGGTGAGCTGTTCACGCTCGCGGTGGCGGCCGTGGTGGTCCGCCGGTGGTACGTGGCCGACCTGCGCGAC
>JAODBM010000147.1 GCA_025463985.1 Acidimicrobiales bacterium | reverse complement strand
TGGCCGGTGAGCCAGGCCAGCTCGAGCCGGCCGACGACACCGAGGCCACGCCCGCACCGACGGCCGCGGGGGGCGGCAGATCGAGCCGAGCGCGTCGGACCAGCCCATCGATCTCGCGCACGAGCCCGTCCGCCCCGTGGTCGGCCGCCACGCGCCGGGCGCGGCCCGCGGCGCTCGCCGCGCCGGCCTTGTCGCCGACGACGGCCGCGACCTCGGCGAGGCGCCACGCCGCGTATGCCTCGTACCACGCGTCGGGCATCGCGCTGGCCGCCGCCTCGACCTGGGCCCACGCTGCCGCAGACGACGAGCGGGCGTCCTCGCTGTCGCCCCGGCTTCGGGCCCGCTCGGCCTGCACGGCGTCAGCGGCCAAGCCCGGGTCCATCGATGACAGGGGCTGGGTGCGCAGGACCTCAGCCTGCTCGGCGAGCTCGTCCAGCGCGGCGCGCGACCGGGCGACGACAGCGGCCGGCGACCGCGGGTCCAGCACCCGGTCGGCGTGCAGGCGCGCGGCGAGTGCCGCGACGCCGGGGCAGTCCTGGCGGTCGTACGAGTCGGTCGGTCTCGCCAGCACCTCGGCGGCCTCGGCGAGGACCACGTCGGCGTCGTGGCCGGTGAGCCAGGCCAGCTCGAGCCGGCCGACGAGCACGCTCATGGTGAACTGCACGTTCTCGTCGGCGGCGACGAGCTCGCCGAGGCGCTCGAGCTCCGCGGCCACGCCGGTGGGGTGGCCGCGCCGCAGCTGGGTCCGCGCGGCAGTGAGGCCGTGGTGGGCCTGGGCCATGTGGCTCTGGTCGGAGAGGTGCTCGCCGGTGATGGTCTCGGCCTCGACCAGGCGCCCCGTGGTGAGCAGCACCTCGGCCACGTTCATCATCACGAACATGGTGCGGCGCATGCCGTGGTCGCACGCCACCTGGTAGCCGTCGCGGGCCACCGCCATCGACTCCTCGTAGCGGCCGAGCAGGCGGAGCGAATCCGAGAGGTTGATGTAGCCCCGGCTGACCCAGTCGAGGTCGTCGCTCTCCGTGGAGAGCGCCAGGGCCTCCCACAGCGCCGCCAGCCCCTCCTCGTCGCGGCCCCGCTTGATCAGCTCGAGGCCGAGGACGTGCAGGGCCCGCCCGCGCACCGCGGCGTCGCCGACGACCTCGGCCTCCGATCGCGCCCGCGTGGCGACCTCGAACGCGTCCTCGCTCTGGCCGATCAGCGTGTGGGCGTGGGCCAGCTCGCAGAGGATCAGCGTGCGGGCCAGGGTCGGACGGTCCGGCAACGAGTCGATCGCCTCACGCAGGAGTGCGATGGCGGCGACGCTGTTGCCCGCGGTGCGCATGATCCGGCCCTGCAGCGCGATCAGTCCGGCCCGGCCCTCGACGTGACGGGCCTCGGCCTCGGCCCCGGCGGCCGGACCGGGTTGGTCCAGCTCGGTGCGGGCCACTGCCTCGGCCTTCTTGATCTGGTTGCCGAGGATCAGGCTCGTGACCGCCTCGCCGGCGATCATCGGCCGGGCATCGCCGAGCAGGCCCTCAGGGTCGTCGAGGTGGCTCCACCAATCGAGCACCCGCAGCTGGTGGTCGGCGGCCTCGGCGAACGCATACGCGCGGCGGGAGGCGCGTCCCGCCTGCAACGAGGCCACCGCGGCCCGCGGCAGGTCATTGGCCTCGCGCCAATGGAGCGCGACCCGCGACGCGATGGCCGGGTCGTCCTCGGCTCGCGGGTCGGCAGCGAGCGCGGCTGCGTAGGCCGCGTGGAGCCGCGTGCGCTCGCCTGGGAGCAGGTCGGCCTCCACACCTCGCGCAGCAGCGCGTGGCGGAAGTCGATGCCGGACTCGCCGGTCGTCAGCACGCCGTGCGACACGGCCTCGCGGACCCGCCGGGCGAGGTCGGCGGCCGGCATGGGTGTCACCGCCATGAGCAGGTCGTCGGGCACGGTGCAGGCGGCGGCACCGACCGCCACGGCCCGCACCACATCGGCCACGTCGGGCGCGAGCGTGTCGACGCGGATCTGGAGCAGATCCTGCAGTCCCCTAGGGATGCCGTCGAGGTCGAGTCCGGCCGCGGCCAGCTCCTCGACCAGGAACGCCAGGCCCGACGAGCGCTCGCAGACGCGGTCGACGACCTCGTCGGCCACGACGGCCCCGGTGAGCACGGCGAGAAGCTCGCCCACCTCGTCACGGGTCAGGGGCGGAAGGAGGAGCGAGGTGACCTGCGCCAGCCGGTGGAGCTCGGCCAGGACCGGGCGCAGCGGGTGACGCCGGTGCAGCTCGTCGGTGCGGTAGGTCACGACGAGCAGCAGGCGGTCGCCGCCGAGGTTGCGGGCCAGGAAGTCGACGAGGTCGAGCGTCGACCGGTCGGCCCAGTGCAGGTCCTCGAAGATCAAGGCCGCGGGCTGGGTCGCGGCGAGGCGGTGGAAGACGTCCAGCACCAGCTCGAAGAGCCGCCCGACGGAACCGGTCATCTGGTCGAACGCGGCGGGGCCGGTGGCACTGTCGCCCAACTCGGGCACCAGGCGGGCCAGCTCGGCGCGCGCCGGACCGATCACTGCGACGCGCCGCGGCTGGTCGACGGATCGCAGCAGCGAGCGGAGCGCGCTGATGAGCGGGGCGAACGGCTGGGCCACGGCGGCTTGGGCCGGGGTCGTGCCGAGCACCCAGAGGCCACCCGACGCGATCACGTCGGGCCGCAGCTCGGTGAGCAGCCGGCTCTTGCCCACCCCGGCATCACCGCCGATCGAGACCGTCTGGGCGCGACCCTGAGCGGCGCCGGCCCAGGCCTGCCGCAGGGCAACGAGCTCCGTGGTCCTTCCGATCAGGACGGGGGAGGTTTGCGCCGTGGTCACGCCGTGGATCTTGGCACCCGATCCAAGGGGCTCGGCTGCGGAGTCGCTGGCCTCGTCACCTGGGGGCCCGCGCTGCGGAAGGCCCGCAGTCGGAGGAGCGCCCGGCTGCGGAACGGGATCGAGGCCATGTCGCGGACCGGTGGGGCGGCGAGGCGCCGCTCGGCCTCGACCACCCGAAGGGTGTCGATGTGCTGGTAGGGGGTCATCATGATCGTTCGCTTTCGGTGGGTCCCGCAGGCGTGGCCCCGTCGGCCGGTAGGGAGGAAGCCGCCGTCCGACGAGTGAGTTTCCGCTGTGCCCTGGCCACGATGACGGCCGGTCGCTGCACCCACATCGGGCAGATGCCGTATCTGCCACCTCAGATCCCCGGCCCGAGGGCTGGCGCGGGACGCGCCGGATCCGGCGGCCGTGGTCACGCGGGCACTCGTTGCGGCGGGTTGACCACTCGCCGGTAGCGTCCTGCGGATGGGGACCATCGTCAGCTTCCACGCCCATCCCGACGACGAGTCGATCAGCATGGCCGGCACGCTGTCGCGTGCCGTCGACAGCGGGCACCGCGTCGTCCTCGTGTTCGGCACCAGGGGCGAGCTGGGCGAGCCGGTCCCGGGCGTGCTCACCGACGGAGAGCAGCTGGCGCTGCGCCGCACCGCGGAGGTCTACGAGTCGGCCCGCATCATCGGCGCCGAGCGGGTCGAGTTCCTCGGCTACACCGACTCGGGCATGATCGGCGAGCCCAGCAACGACGCCCCCTGGTGCTTCTGGCAGGCCGACGTCGAGCAGGCTGCTCGCCGCTTGGCGGCCATCCTCGAGGAGGAGCAGCCCGACGTCCTCACGGTCTACGACGACAACGGCGGCTACGGGCACCCCGACCACATCCAGGTCCACCGTGTCGGTCGTCGTGCCGCCGAGCTGGTCGGCGTGCCGGTCGTGGTCGAGGGCACGATCAACCGCACCGCCATCATCCGGGGCATCGGGGAGATGGCCGAGTCGGGCGCCGAGCTGCCCGAGGGGGTCGAGGTGCCGGACTTCGAGTCGTCACCGGACTTCGGCAAGACGGAGGACGTGATCACGCACCGGGTCGACTCGCCCGATCAGCTGGAGCGCAAGCGGGGTTCGATGCTCGCCCACGCCAGCCAGATCGCCCCCGACCACTTCCTGCTGGCGATGCCCCACGAGATGTTCGCGTCGGCCATGGGCACCGAGTGGTTCATCGTCGATCGGCTGCCCACCGACGACCTGCCGGCCCTCTTCACCGAGCTCTTCGAGCCGATCCGCTAGCGATGCCGCGCCTCCACCTCGTGCGTCACGGCCGGGCCGCCGCCGGCTGGGGCGACCACGGCGATCCCGGCCTCGACGACGTCGGCCGGGCCCAGGCCGCGGCTGCGGCTGAGGTCCTGGCCGCGCTCGGCCCGCTCCCGCTCGTGTGCTCGCCCCTGCGGCGCACCCGCGAGACGGCGGCCCCGATCGCCGCCCGCCTCGGCGTCGAGCCCCGGATCGAGCCGGCCGTGGGCGAGCTGCCGTCGCCCACCGACGACCTCGCGGAACGCGCGGCCTGGCTGCCCGGCGCGCTGGCGGGCACCTGGGCCGACCTCGATCACCGGGTGGCCGCATGGCGGTCGCGCCTCGTCGACGAGCTGCTGGGCCTGCCGGGCGACGCCGTGATCGTCACCCACTTCGTCGCCATCAACGCCGTAGTGGGTTGGGCGATCGGCGAGGAGCGCATCTGCACGTTCGCGCCGACCAACGCGTCGATCACCGTCCTCGACACCGACGGCCGCTCGCTCACCGTCGTGCGGCTCGGCGCCGAGGCCGACACCACCGTCGGCTGATCGGCGCGGCGCCGCCGTCCATGTCGGCGCCGACCCCCACCGCGCAGTACCGTCCACCCGGCCACGTTCACCTGGGGGACACCGCATGTTCAAGCTCCGTCGTCGACGCGCCGCGATCTGCGGGCTGGTCGCCCTCGCCCTGCTGGCGAGCCCGGCGCTGGCCACCGCGAGCAGCGGGCGTCCGGGTGGCGCCGCGATCTCGGTGAACCCCGACGACCTCGTGCACCTCAACCAGGTGCAGGTGATCGGCACGCACAACAGCTATCACGAGATCCCGCCGCCGAAGGAGGTCGCGCTTCGGCGCCAGTTCATCGGCGCGGCTGACGACCAGCTGGAGTACCGCCATGCGCCGCTGCCGATCCAGTTCCAGTCGCAGAAGATCCGCCAGATCGAGCTGGACGAGTTCCTCGACGCGAAGGGCGGCCTCTACTACAAGCCGCAGATCCGCGAGTTCACCCAGGGCGGGCCGTACGACCCCGTGATGAAGCAGCCCGGCATCAAGGTCCTGCACGTCCAGGACGTCGACTACCACTCGACGTGCCTCACGCTGAAGCTCTGCCTGTCCGAGATCAAGGCCTGGAGCGACGCCCACCCGACGCACATGCCGATCGCGATCCTGCTCGAGCTCAAGGACGACCCCCTCAACGTGGGTACCTTCCACTTCACGAACCCCGAGAAGTGGACGTCGGCGGCGATGGACACGCTCGACGCCGAGATCCGGTCGGTGATCCCCGCCAGCAAGATGATCACCCCCGACGACATCCGCGGCTCGCACCCGACGCTCGAAGACGCCGTGCTCACGACCGGCTGGCCGACGCTCGCCCAGAGCCGCGGCAAGGTGCTGTTCCTCATGGACAACGCGGCGCGGCGAAACACCTACCTCGTCGGTCACCCCGGCCTCAAGGGCCGCGTGCTGTTCACCAACGCCAACCCCGGCAACGCGGACGCGGCCTTCATCGAGCGCAACGACCCGACCGACAAGACGATCCCGGCGCTGGTCAAGGCCGGCTACGTCGTGCGCACCCGGGCCGATGGCGACACCAAGGAAGCCCGGGCCAACAACACGTCGCCGCGGGACGCGGCGCTGGCCAGCGGCGCCCAATGGGTGAGCACCGACTACCCGGTGCCGAACTACGGCGTGGGCTTCCAGACCACCTACTCCGCGCAGATCCCGGGCGGCACCGTGGCCCGCTGCAACCCCGTCAACGCCCCGGTCGGCTGCGTCAGCGCACGGATCGACACCATCTACACGCCCGTCACCACCCCGACCACGTTGCCGCCGACCAGCTCGACCGAGCCCCCGACCTCGACCGAACCGCCGACGTCGACGGACACCACCGGGAACGACGCGCCGGGAGCCACGCCCGTGGCCGGCTCGCCCAACTTCACCGGCTGATCGGTCCCGGGCCGGCGAACCCGACCGGCGGCCTCCCCGCCCAGGTCCCACGATCTGGCGCGGACGGTTCTGGCACCACCCGGCCCCGGCGAGCGCCGGCCGGTTGGCGTCGTTCGTCGGGCGCGGCCCATGATCGAATCCCGACGCCGAGCCGACGAGGTGAAATCGTGACGGTCATCAAGATCAACGCCATCACCGTGCCTGAGGGAAGTGGCGACGAGCTGGCCCGGCGCTTCGCCGCCCGCGCCGGCGCCGTCGACGACCAGGACGGCTTCGAGGGCTTCGAGCTCTTGGCCCCGACCGACGGCCGCAACGTCTGGCTGGTCGTCACCCGCTGGCGCGACGAGGCCGCCTTCGAGGCCTGGTCGACCTCGCCGGCGTTCGGCCACGGCCATCGATCGCAGCAGGAGCGGTCAGGCGGCGAGGCGCCCCCGCCGGTGTCGACCCAGTCCGAGCTCTGGTCCTACCGACCCGCTGGCGGGTCAGGCGATGCTGCCGGCGCGGCCGACTCTTGACCCCCGTCGTCGGGCTCGTGCTGCGCGACATCCACGTCGCATGGGCCTGGGTGGTGATCGTCGGCAACGGGCTGGCCGGCCTCTGGTCGTTGGCCGCCCACCGGTACCCGGCGCTGCGCACCCGCGCGCTGTGGTGGTTCACCGTCATCGTCGAGGTGGCCATCTTCGTGCAGGTGGCCCTGGGCGTGGCCATGGTGTCGGGTCAGCACTACACCCCGCCGAAGTTCCACATGTTCTACGGCTTCGTGGCCCTCTTCGCGGTGGGGATCATCTACAGCTACCGCGCGCAGATGGCGAAGCACCGCTACCTGCTCTATGGGTGGGGCGGCCTGTTCCTGATGGGCCTCGCCATCCGCGCCATGCTGGTCGGCACGACCCGGTAGCTACAGGTGCACCACCGGCATGGTGGTGGTCTTGGTGATGCCGTCGATCATCTGCACGCGGCTGACCACCATCTTGCCGAGGTCGTCCATCGTCTCGGCCTCGACACGCACGACCACGTCGTAGGGCCCGGTCACGTCGTCGGCCGCGATCACCCCAGGGATCGCCGCCACCTCCGACGCCACCGCGGCGGCCTTGCCGACCTCGGTCTGGATGAGGATGTAGGCGGACACGGGGACAGCCATCAGCCGGCGAGGCGCTTCTCGAGCTCGCGGAGCTCGTCGGCCAGGGCGGTGGGGAGCCGCTCGCCGATGAAGCGGAAGTGCTCCTCGATCAACGGGATCTCGCCGCGCCAGGCCTCGTTGTCGACCGCGAGCAGCTCTTCGAGCGTGGCGGCGTCGACGTCGAGGCCGGTCGTGTCCAGCGCATCCGGCGTGGGGATCCGGCCGATCGCGCTGTCGACCGCGTCGGTCGTGCCGGCGACGCGCTCGATGACCCACTTGAGCACCCGGCTGTTCTCGCCGAACCCGGGCCACAGGAACGAGCCGTCCGAGCCCTTGCGGAACCAGTTGACCCAGAAGAGCTTCGGGAGCTTGTCGGCGTCGGTCGACTCGCCGATCTCGAGCCAGTGGCGCATGTAGTCGCCGGCGTTGTAGCCCATGAACGGGAGCATCGCGAACGGGTCGAAGCGCACCTCGCCGACGGTGCCGGCGGCGGCCGCCGTCTTCTCCGAGCTCATGATCGAGCCGAGGAACGTGCCGTGCTGCCAGTCGAAGGCCTCGGTCACGAGGGGGACGTTGGTGGCGCGGCGGCCGCCGAAGAGGATGGCCGAGATGGGTACCCCGGCGGGGTCTTCCCACTCCGGAGCGATCGAGGGGCACTGCGAGGCCGGAGCGGTGAAGCGGGCGTTGGGATGGGCGGCGGGAGCGCCCGACGCGGGCGTCCAGTCGTGGCCCTTCCAGTCGATGAGGTGGGCCGGCACCTCCTCGGTGAGCCCCTCCCACCAGACGTCGCCGTCGTCGGTCTTGGCGACGTTCGTGTAGACGCAGTTGGCCGACAGGGTGGCCAGCGCGTTGGGGTTCGTCTTCTCGCCGGTGCCGGGGGCGACGCCGAAGAACCCGGCCTCCGGGTTGATCGCGTACAGCCGCCCGTCCTTGCCGAACTTCATCCAGGCGATGTCGTCGCCGATGGTCTCGACCTTCCAGCCGGGCAGCGTGGGGATGAGCATGGCCATGTTCGTCTTGCCGCAGGCCGAAGGGAACGCCGCCGCGACGTAGGTCTTCTCGCCCGCGGGGTTCGTGACGCCGATGATCAACATGTGCTCGGCCATCCAGCCCTCGTCGCGAGCCATGGTCGACGCGATGCGCAGGGCGAAGCACTTCTTGCCGAGCAGCGCGTTGCCGCCGTAGCCCGAGCCGTAGGACCAGATCTCGCGGGTCTCGGGGAAGTGGCTGATGTACTTGTTGTCGGCGTCGCACGGCCACGGCACGTCGGGCCGGGCATTGCCGTCGGCGTCGACCAGCGGGTAGCCCACCGAGTGGAGGCACGGCACCCACTCGCCGTCGCCGAGCACGTCCAGGGCGGCCTGGCCCATGCGGGTCATCGTCCGCATGCTGACGGCCACGTACGGGGAGTCGGTGAGCTGCACGCCAATGTGGGCGATGGGCGACCCCAGCGGGCCCATCGAGAACGGCACGACGTACATCGTGCGGCCGCGCATCGCGCCCCGGAACAGGTCGAGCAGCTCGGCCTTCATGATGGCCGGGTCCCGCCAGTTGTTGGTCGGTCCGGCGTCGACCTCCTCCGCGCAGCAGATGAACGTGCGGTCCTCGACGCGGGCGACGTCGCCCGGGTCGGAGAGGGCCAGGTAGCTGTTCGGGCGCTTGGCCTCGTTCAGCTTCTCGAACGTGCCCCCGTCGACCAGCTCTTGGGTGAACCGATCGCGCTCTTCCTCGGATCCATCGCACCAGTGCACCTGCTGCGCACCGAGCACCTCGGCCCACTCGTCGACCCATGCCTTGAGCTTCTGATTGGTCGTGGTCCCGGTCATGGTGTCTCCGACTTCGTCGTCTGGCCACGGGAGCTCCGCGGCGGTGGGGTCACTGGGCCGTGGTGGCGGGAGGAAACCCGGGGGTGCCCATGTCGACCTCGGAGCCCAGGCGCAGCGCGGTGGCCCGCCCGTCGGCGTCGAGGTCGAAGATGACGCGCTGGCCTTGCCGCAGCATGCGGAAGACCGAGCCGTTGAGGGCGCCGCGAGCGAGGTCATAGTCGGCCAGGTCGGTGTCGCAGATGATCACGCCATCCGCGGTGCCGGGGTCGTAGGACTTGATCACACCTTGCACGTCGATGCACCTCGAGCTCACCCGGGGAATCCGGTAGCGGAACCCTACTGCCGGGTCTCGACGGGCTGCCACGTGAGCGACACCCTCCCGTCATGCGGATTTTCGATGGCCGTCATACCGAATGCAGATAGTGCGCGCGCAACCGATCGCGTCGAACGAAGGCGCGTGCGCCGCGTCGGGGGCGGGGAGCGTCGACGGTCGGCGAGCGCGGTGGCGGTCGCCGGCGAGCCGTCAGGCGGACGTGGCGCGCTTGGTGTAGGTGGCCTTCTGGACCTTGCCGGCCTTGATGCAGCCGGTGCAGACGTCCATGCGGCGCGTCGTGCCACCCGTGATCGTGCGGATGCGCTGGATGTTCGGGTTCCAGCGGCGCTTGGTGCGCCGGTGCGAGTGGCTCACGCTCATGCCGAACGAGGGGTGCTTGCCGCACACCTCACAGATCGCTGCCATGACGTACCAACCTCGCGTACTGAGTTCCCGGGACGGCGGTCAAGGCTAGAGGGGCTGGCCCGCGTCCACAAAACGACGGTCAGGCCAAGCCCGCGACGCTCGGGTCCGCGGTCCAGGCGATGCCGTCCGCGTCCCAGCGGCCGCGGTGGCCGGCCAGGCGGGCGGCGAAGGACCGCCACTCGCGGCTCGCCTCGCTGGTCCAGGCCACCTCGGCGAGCGCGGGCAGGCGGGGGACCAGCATCCGCTCGACCTCGGCGCGGGTGCTGATGGTCTCGGTCCACAGCGGCGCCTCGATCCCGAGGATGCGGTCGGGGTCCAGGCCCTCGATGCTGCGGGCCGGGTCCCAGGCGTAGGCGCGCTCGGTGGTGATCGCACCCATCCAGGTCACCCCGACCGGGGTCGACTCGTCGTACTTCTGGTCCAGGTAGGTGCGGTCCGCGGGGGAGAGGACGATGCCCGCCCCTTGCGCCGCGGCAGCGAGGGTCGGGCGGGGATCGAACCAGTGCTGCACGACCGTCGGTCCACCGAGCTCGGCCGCGCCGATCTCACCCCAGCCGACCGGCACCTTCCCGTGGGCGCGCACGAGGTCGAGGGCGCGGGTCACGAAGCCGCGGTAGGCCTCGGCGTCGGTGGCGGCGGACTCGTCGCCCCCGAGGTGGATCCAGGCGCCGGGGGTGAGCGCGGCCAGCTCGCCGATCACGTCGTCGAGCCAGCCGTACGTGCGCTCCTCCTCGACGCACAGCGAGCTGAAGCCGACGTGCGTGCCGGTGTAGGGCGGGCGCGGCTCGCCGTCGCAGCTGAGCCAGCCGAGGGCGCTGAGCGCCGCGTTCGTGTGGCCGGGCACGTCGACCTCCGGGACGACGGTGACGCCGAGGCGGCGCGCGTGCTCCACGATCGCGGTGAGGTCGGCCTGGGTGTAGGCGCCACCGGGGCCGCCGTCGACCGCCGTCTGGCCTCCGACGGTGGCGAGCTCGGGGTGGGCGCGTACCTCGATGCGCCAGCCCTGGTCGTCGGTGAGGTGGAGGTGCAGGCGGTTGAGCTTGTAGGCGGCGAGCAGCTCGGTCACCGAGCAGACGTCGGCGGGGGAGAAGAAGTGGCGGGCCACGTCGAGCATGGCGCCGCGCCAGGGGTAGCGGGGCGCGTCGTGGATCGAGGCGCACGGCACGGCGACGCCGTCGGGCGGGACGCCGGCATCCCCCAGCTCGGGTGGCATGAGCTGACGGAGCGTCTGCACCGCCCAGAGGAACCCGTCGTGACCGCCGGCCACCACCTCGATCCGCTCGGTCCCGATCCGCAGCCGGTATCCCTCGGGCCCCAACGCCGGGTCGGCCTCGTCGCTCGTGAGCACGATGGATGAGGGCGGCCGGTCGTGACGGCCAGCGGCCGCCGCGGTGGCACTCGGCAGCGGCGCGACCCTGCGGCGCAGGAGGGCGACCGCGTCGGAGGCGGCGTCGTCGACGGCGGCCACGGTCGTGGCTGCGGTCAGGTGGAACTGTCCGGGGGCGGGGAGGACCTCGAGGGGGAGCGGCACCACGGCGTCGAGGCGACCGGTCAGCACGGCCGGAGTCTCGCGCCGCGACGCCGGGTTCACGTCCGACCGCGCCCTGACCACTCGGTAGCATGCGCCGCCATGACCACGCTCGAGCGCTTGGGAGCCGACGACCTGCGCCGAGCGCTGGCCACCTTCCGCGACGGGCTGCGGGCGCACCAAGAGGGCATCAACCGGCTCAACGTCTACCCGGTGCCCGACGGCGACACCGGCACGAACATGGCCCTCACGCTGGAGTCGGTGGTGAAGGCGCTCGAGGCCGCCGAGCCGGGCATGGCGGCCACCTGCAAGGCCATCAGCCACGGCTCGCTGATGGGCGCCCGCGGCAACTCCGGCGTGATCCTGTCCCAGATCCTGCGCGGGCTGGCCGAGGTCCTCGAGCCGTCCGACGGCGCCGACGGCGAGCTGCTGGCCGAGGCGCTCGCGGCGGCGGCCACCGGCGCGTACCGCGCCGTGATGAAGCCGGTCGAGGGCACGATCCTGACCGTCGTCCGCGAAGCATCGGAGGCGGCGACGGCGTGCGTCGGCGAGCGGCCCCTGCTGGTCGACGTGCTCGACGCCGCCCGCAGCGGCGGCTACGAGGCGCTCGCCCGCACACCCGAGCTGCTGCCGGTGCTCGCCGAAGCGGGCGTGGTCGACGCCGGCGGCACCGGCTTCCTGCTGCTCCTCGACGCGCTCCTGCACGAGGCCGCCGGCCGGCCGATGCCCGAACCGAGCGTCACGGTGGCCGCCTCGGCCGGTGCCACGCTGCCCGCGGGCGGCGGTGCGGGCGCGGCGCGCGACGCCGAGAGCCACGTCAGCGACCTGCGCTACGAGGTCATGTACTTCCTGGAGGCCCCGGACGAGACGGTGCCGGCGTTCAAGCAGGTGTGGGCCGGCATCGGTGATTCGATCGTCGTGGTCGGCGGCGACGGCATCTGGAACTGTCACATCCACACCGACGACATCGGCGCCGCGATCGAAGCCGCCATCGACTGCGGCCGACCCCGCCAGATCCGGGTGACCGACCTGATCGAGGAGGTCGAGGAGGAGCGCTGGGTGCGCGAGGCCCAACCCGACCCCGAGGTGCCGAGCGAGCCCGTCACCACCGCGGTCGTCGCCATCGCGACCGGCGACGGCATCCGCCGCATCTTCCACTCGCTCGGGGTGCAGTCGGTGGTGGCCGGCGGGCAGTCCATGAACCCCTCGACCGAGCAGATCCTCGAGGCGGTCGAGGCCGCGCCCGGCGATCAGGTCGTGATCCTCCCGAACAACTCGAACATCATCGCGGTGGCCGAGCAGGTCGACGCCGCGACGACCAAGTCGGTACGGGTGGTCCCCACCCGTGGCATCCCCGAAGGGTTCGCGGCGCTGCTCGAGTACGACCCCGAGGCTGACGTCGACGACAACGCGGCGGCGATGGCCGACGCCGCGACCAACGTGGTCGCGGGCGAGGTCACCCAGGCGGTGCGGGACTCGACCTGCGAGGCCGGGCCGATCGCCGAGGGCGACTTCATCGGCATCGCCCGCGAGGGCATCGTCGCCGTGGCCGCCACCGTCGCCGACGCGGCGATCGCCCTGCTGGTCGTGCTGGTCTCCGAGGAGCACGAGATCGTCACCCTCATCGAGGGCGAGGGCGCAACGGCGGGGGCCACGCGCCAGATCCGGGAGTGGGTCGGCGAGCAGTGCCCGGGCATCTCGGTCGAGGTGCTCCACGGTGGCCAGCCGCTGTACCCCTACTTCCTCGGCGTCGAGTAGGCCCGACCGCCGATGACCGAGCTGCCTCGGCCGATCAGCTACGCCGAGCTCGACGAGCTCTCGGTCACCGAGATCGCCGCCGTGCGGGCCAAGGCCAAGAAGGTGCCGGGCCTGGCCGAGATGGGCGTCACCACTGTCCTCGACCTGGTCACGACCTATCCGCGTCGCTACCTCGACCGGACCCGCCAGGAGGCGATCCGCGACCTGCGCGTCGGCGTCGAGGCCATGGTGATCGCGAAGGTGGCGCGCATCGCCACACGCCGGACGCGCGGGCGACCGCCCAAGACGCTGGTGACCGCCGACGTGACCGACGGCCACGGCTTCCTGCGCATCACGTTCTTCAACCAGGGCTGGCGCGAGCGGCAGCTGCCCGCGGGCACCGAAGCGGTGTTCTTCGGCAAGGTCGACTCGTTCCAGGGCCGGCTGCAGATGAACAGCCCCGTCGTCGACCTCATCGGCGACAAGACCGGCCGCATCGTGCCGCTCTACGCGCAGAGCGAGAAGCACCGCATCACGACGTGGGACATCGGCGGCTGGGTCGAGGCCGCGCTGGAGAAGTGCCGGGCCCGAGGCCTGGCCGAGCCGCTGCCCGATGCCGTCCTCGACCGGTTCGACTTCATCGACCGCACGGCCGCGCTGCGCGGGATCCACCTGCCGTCATCGATGACGGAGGTGACCGAGGCCCGTCGGCGGCTCGTGTTCGACGAGCTGCTCCGCGTCCAGCTCGCGCTCGTGCTGCGCAAGCGGGCGCTCGAGCGCATCGCGCAGGGCATCCGCCACGACGTCTCCGGCGAGCTCGTGGGGCGCTTCCACGAGCGTCTGCCCTTCGGGCTCACGGGCGCGCAGCGCCGGACCATCGACGAGATCAAGGCCGACCTGGCCGGGCCGCACCCGATGCACCGCCTCCTGCAAGGCGACGTCGGCTCCGGCAAGACCGTCGTGGCGGTCAGCGCGCTGCTCACCGCCGTCCAGGGCGGTCACCAGGGCGCGCTCATGGCGCCCACCGAGGTCCTGGCCGAGCAGCACTTCAGCGGCATCCGCGAGCTGCTCGCCGAGCTGCGCGTGCCGGCCCGAGAAGGCGAGGGCGAGGGCACCCTGTTCGCCGGGACCGACGTCGAGCGCCCGCTGCGCGTCGAGCTGCTGACCAACCGCACCACGGCGGCCAACCGCAGGAAGTTGGCCGAGGCGCTGCGGCACGGCGAGGTCGACCTCTTGATCGGCACGCACGCGTTGATCGAGGACGCCGTCGCGTTTCGCTCGCTCGGTGTGGTGGTGATCGACGAGCAGCACCGGTTCGGGGTCGAGCAGCGGGCGGCGCTGCGGCAGAAGGGCGCGGACGGCGCGACGCCCGACGTCCTCGTCATGACGGCCACGCCGATCCCGCGCACCGCGGCGATGACCGTCTACGGCGACCTCGACGTGTCCGTGCTCGACGAGATGCCGCCCGGGCGCACGCCGATCACGACCCGTTGGGTGCAGGTGCCGGCGGGCACCGACGAGGTCGAGGCCGAGCAGCCGGTCTGGGAGCACGTGCGGGCCGAGGTGGCCGCGGGGCGCCAGGCGTACGTCGTGTGCCCGCTGATCGAGGAGTCCGAGAAGCTCGAGGTGCGCTCGGCCGAGGAGACCTACGAGCGCCTCGACGGCGGCGAGCTGGCCGGATTGCGGCTGGGCCTGCTGCACGGGCGCATGAGCAGCGCCGACAAGGAGCAGACGATGGGCCGGTTCCGGTCCGGCGACCTCGACGTGCTCGTGTCGACCACCGTGATCGAGGTCGGCGTCGACGTCGCGAACGCCACCGTGATGGTCGTGCTCGATGCGGACCGGTTCGGCATCGCCCAGCTGCACCAGCTGCGCGGCCGGGTCGGTCGTGGTGCCGACGCCTCGTCCTGCTGGCTCGTCGCCGCCGGCGCCACGCCCGACGCGGAAGCCCGGCTCACGGCCCTGGTCAAGAGCACCGACGGCTTCGAGCTCGCCGAGGTCGACCTCGACCTGCGCGGCGAGGGCACGCTGATGGCCGAGCGGCAGAAGGGTCGCAACGACCTCAAGCTCGCGTCCCTGCGCCGCGACCGCGAGTGGGTCGAGAAGGCCCGCGCCGTCGCCTTCGAGCTCGTCGACGCCGACCCCGATCTCGACGCCCATCCCCTGCTTGCCGCCGAGGTCGCCCTGTTCCTCGGCGACGACGAAGCCGACTTCCTGCTCAAGTCGTAGGGGCCGGAGGCCACGGCGAGCCGGCGGCGGGGCTTGGTGGGCGCGAAAGACCCCACGGCCAAGGCCGCGGGGTCTCCCATTCCTTCGTGTTGCAGGCCTGGACGTCGACCTGCGCCCTCGGCGATCAGCCGATCTCGAGGGGGGTGACTTCCTTGAAGGTGACCTTTTGCAGGTTCTTGGCGGTGCAGCCGCCCGTCTCAGGCGTGAAGGCGATCCGCACGTTGACCGGCAGGCCCTTGAAGGTGTTGGACGACGAGGTCGTGGTGACCTTTCCGGCGATGTCGGCCTGGGTGGGCTTGCCCGCCACCTGCTTGAACGAGACCGCGGCGGTGGAGACCTTGCCGCCACCCCACGAGATCTTGATCACGCCGGTCGTGGCCGGCACCGCGGTGTCGCTGTCGGACGCCAGCGAGTTGCAGTTGGCGGGATCTTTGATGTTGATGGTGCCTTGGAGGATGCCGTTGACGACGCCACCTCCAGAACAACCGGTCACGCCGCCGCCGGCGGTGATCGTCTGCGCGGCTTCGTGCTGGTCGGCCTGCGCCGCCGGCTGCAGCTTCCAGAGCCCGGGGCTGAACTTCGCCGAGCCACTCGTGTGGGCACAGTCGGTCCCGGTTTCTGCCACCGCAGCGCCGCTCGAGTTGGCAAATGCCAGCAGCGGCATCGCGAGCAGCGCCGCGACGATCAGTAGGACGGGTTTACGCATAGCCATCTCCCCTTCGTAGGAATGCAACCCGCCGACCGGGCGGCGCCCAAGCCGCGCGGCTTCATGCAGTTCGACGGCCCCCAGACCCATCCCTGCCGAGATCCTCGACCAGTCGGCGTGCCTGAAGCTGCCGTCGGCCGGATACGTTCCCGGCCATGGCCCTCGATCACGACTTCAGCGTGCTCGCGCACGCGAACAAGAACTTCGCCGCCCTCTCCACGCTGCTGGCGGACGGTCAGCCGCAGACCCACGTCATGTGGATCGACGCCGACGACGACCACGTGCTCATCAACACCGAGGTGCACCGCCAGAAGTACAAGAACGTGCAGCGGGATCCGCGGGTCACCGTGACCGTGTTCAACATCGAGAACCCGTACCAGTACGTCGAGGTGCGCGGTCGCGTGGTCGAGGAGGTGCGGGGCGACGAGGCCCGCGCCCACATCGACACCCTGAGCCGCAAGTACACCGGCGGCGACTACGGCACCGCGATCCAGTCCGAGCGCGTGATCCTCAAGATCCAGCCCGACACGGTGCACAAGAACGGCTTCTGATCGCGGGCGTCAGTCCTCGTCATCGCCGCCGGGGACGATGAGGTCCCAGCGGTCCATGCAGTCCTCGCAGCGGTAGACGAGCAGGTCGCCGGGCCAGAACCGGCCGGTGTCGTCGGGCCGGGACACGAGGTGGGCGATGCCACCGCAGTCGATGCAGTCGATCCGCTCCGGCGCGAGCGGTTCGTCGTCGGCCATGTGCTGACCGTACTCGGCGCTCGTCGATCTGCCGATGAACCATGGTCGCGGCGAGACTGCCGGCCATGCTCCGCTCGACGCCCCCCGACATGACCGGGAAGGTCGTGGTCATCACCGGTGCCAACAGCGGCATCGGCAAGGAGACGGCCGTCGCGCTCGCGGCGACGGGGGCGACGGTCGTGCTGTGCGCCCGCGACCGCGAGCGGGGCGAGGCCGCGCTCGCCGAGGTGCGCCGGCGCGCCGGCAGCGACCGGGTCGAGCTGGCCGAGCTCGACCTCGCGTCGTTCCGCTCGATCCGGGAGTTCGCGGCCTGGCTCCTCGACCGCCACCCGCGCCTCGACGTCCTGGTCGACAACGCCGGGCTCGTGACCGACCGGCGGATGCTGACGTGCGAGGGGTTCGAGGTCATGTTCGGCGTCAACCACCTCGGGCACTTCTTGCTCACCGACCTGCTGCGCGAGCGGCTCGTGGCCAGCGCCCCGGCCCGCATCGTGGTCGTGTCGTCGGTGGCGCACCGGTTCGTGCTCGGCGGGTTGCCGCGCGCCGACCTGCAGAGCGCGTACGGCTTCGTCGGCTTCATGGGCTACTCCCAGTCCAAGCTGGCCAACGTCCTGTTCACCCGCGAGCTGGCGCGCCAGCTCGCAGGTACCGGGGTCACCGTCAACTGCCTGCATCCCGGCAACGTCCACACCCGCTTCGGCCGCGATGGCGACACTCGTGGGCTCGGTGCGCTCTTGCAGGCCATCGGCTGGTTGGTGCTGCGCACGCCCAAGGCCGGCGCCAAGACCTCGGTGCTCCTGGCGTCGTCGGACGCGCCGCGGATCGCCGAGACCACGGGCGGCTACTTCTCCC
>JAODBM010000143.1 GCA_025463985.1 Acidimicrobiales bacterium | reverse complement strand
CCGGCAGGCGCGCAGGAAGGGGGCGTCGGGGCTGACCACGGGCGGCAGGCTACCGACGCCCCGGGGCCACCCGGTAGCCGGCGCCGACGCCGGCCCGCGGCGGCCCGCTGGCGCAGCGCGGCCGGCGGTGCTTGCCTGACGGGCGATGCGCCGCTCGATCGACGACCACCCCTTCGACCCCGCCGACGATCCGGTGGTGGCCGACGATCCCGACCTGACCCCGGTCTCCTGGGCGGTCGCCATCGCCGATGACTACGAGGACGCCGAGCCCCGGGTCGTGCTCACCGTCGAAGAGCTCGGCCGGGCCGGCACCGGCCTCGCCGCGCACCTGCTCCCCGCCGAGGCCCGGCGCATCCGCAGCGCCCTGCGCGACGCCCTGCGCGAGGTCGGTGAGGAGCCCGGCGCCTGAGAACGAGGGGACGGGTCAGCAGGCGATCCGGGGTCGCCCTCGCGGCTGCTAGACCAAGCGGCGCATCCGTCCCACTGCAGGGGAGCGACGCCCGGCCATGTCCGCCATCGTGATCTACGAGAGCCTCACCGGGAACACCCGGCGGGCGGCGGCGACCATCGCCGACGAGCTGGTGGCCGGCGGCGTCGGCGTCGAGGCCGTGTGCCCGGTCACCGCCATCGACTACGGGGCGCTGGCCCGCGCCGAGCTCGTGGTGTTCGGCACCTGGGTCGACGGCCTGATCCTGTTCGGCCAGCGGCCGGGCGGGCGGGTGCGGCGGGTGCCGGCGATGGCGGGCAAGCAGGCGGCGGCGTTCTGCACCTACGCCGTCGACCCGGGCCACACGCTGGCCAAGATGGACCTGCTGCTGGCCGACCGAGGCGCCGAGCCGCTCGGCGGTTTCGCCATCAACCGCCGCAAGCTGGTCGACGGCTCGAAGGAGTTCGTCGACCGCCTGCTCGGCGTCGTCCAAGCCTGAGCGCCCGCCCGCGGCCGGGCTCGGCCTGCATGAGCGGACGTCAGGCCTAGACTGTCCCATCCCCGTAACCGGGCTTTCGCGGAAGGGACCGATGGCGCTCCACCCCGACATGGAGGCCGAACAGGCCTACATCGACCACGCCTACGAGTGCCTGGAAGCGGCGCGCACCTCAGCGACGCGGCTGCAGACGATGGTCGAGGTCGGACGGGGAGGGACCGAGCAGGCCCGCTTCGAGCGTGAGGTCATCTTCGACACGATCGTCAACCGCCTCACGCAGCTGCACCTCGGCGACGCGTCGCTGTGCTTCGGGCGCGTCGACCAGGACCCGGCCGACGGCGGCGAGTCGTACTACATCGGCCGCCTGGCGGTGGCCGACCAGCGTCAAGAGCCGGTGGTCGTCGACTGGCGGGCGCCCGTCGCCGAGCCCTTCTACCGGGCCACCGGGCGCTCACCGATGGGGCTGGCCCGGCGCCGCCACTTCGCCACCCGCGGCCGTCAGCTGCTGGGCATCGAGGACGAGCTGTTCGGCGAGCACGCCATCGACCTCGGCGAGAACGCCGGCATCAGTGGCCACGGCGCCCTCATCTCCGCGCTCGAGACGGCCCGCTCCGGCCGCCTGGGCGACATCGTCGCCACCATCCAGGGCGAGCAGGACGAGATCATCCGCGCGCCGCTCCCCGGGGTGATGGTGGTGCAGGGCGGCCCGGGCACCGGCAAGACCGTCGTGGCGCTCCACCGCGCCGCGTACCTGCTGTACACCCATCGCTTCCCGCTCGAAGACCAAGGCGTGCTGGTCGTCGGGCCCAACCGGCTGTTCCTGGCGTACATCGAGCAGGTGCTGCCCTCGCTCGGCGAGGCCGGGGTCGACCTCCAGGTCCTGGCCGACATGGTCGACGACGTGGCGATCCGCGGCAACGACCGGCCCGTGGTCGGCCGGGTGAAGGGCGACGAGCGCATGGCCAACCTGCTGGCCAAGGCCGTGCGCGACCGCAAGCGGGCGCTCACCTACGACCTGCGCATCGGCGTCGGCCTGCAGACGCTCGTGCTGCGGCGGGCCGAGTCCGACGCGATCATGCGCGACGCCCGTCGCCGCTATCGCACCCACAACGCCGGCCGCCGCTACATCGAGCAGGAGGTGGCCCGGGCCCTGGCCGGTTCGGCGCGCACGCCGGTCGATGCCGGCGACGTGTGGTCGCAGATCCGCCGGATGCCCGCCGTCCGCGAGGCCCTCGACCGCATGTGGCCGCTGCTCAGCCCCGCCGAGCTGCTCCACGATCTGTTCGGCTCGCGGGCGCTCCTGCGCCTGGCTGGCAGCCGGGTGCTCGATCAGCGTGAGCTCGACGCGCTGCACCGGGCCCGCGCCGACAAGGTCGACGACGTGGTGTGGACGCAGGACGACGTGCCGCTGCTCGACGAGGCCCGTGCCCTGCTCGGCCCCCGATCCCCGAAGCGCCGTGACGCCGACGAGGTGCGCACGTACGGCCACATCGTGGTGGACGAAGCGCAGGACCTCTCGCCGATGCAGCTGCGCATGCTCAGCCGGCGCTCGCTCAACGGCTCGATGACCGTGGTCGGCGACATCGCCCAGTCCACCGGGGCGTGGGCCCACGCCTCGTGGGACGAGATCCTCTCCCACCTGCCCGAGCGTCGCCCGGCGCGGCGTGAGCAGCTCACGGTCGGCTACCGCATCCCGGCGCCGAACATGGAGCTGGCGGCCCGCGTCCTGGCCCGGTCGGCTCCCGACCTCGCGCCGCCCCGCTCGGTGCGCCAGGACGGCCGGTCGCCGCGGATGGTGCAGGTCGACGATCCCAGCCGGCTGGGCGAGGCGGTCGCCGCTGCCGTGGCCGCCGAGGTGGCGGCGGTCGGCTCGGGCAACATCGCAGTGATCTGCCCGGCCCGGCTCACCGACGAGCTGGGCGACGCGCTCGCCGCCGCCGGCGTGGCCCACGGCCGGGCGATCCAGCAGGGCCTCGACCACCAGGTCACGGTCGTGCCGGTCGGTCTGGTGAAGGGGCTCGAGCTTGACGGGACGGTCGTCGTCGAGCCGGCCGAGATCCTCAGCGAGGAGGCCCAGGGCCTGCGCGCCTTGTACGTCGCGCTCACCCGGGCCACCAAGCTGCTGTCGATCGTGCACACGGGTGAGCTGCCCGAGGTCCTCACCACGCCGGCCCCCACCCGCGCCCGGTTCGACCGCTCCGCCGGCGTCGCCTGAGCGGTCGCACGAGCCGGGCGCGGCCGCGGCGACCGGCGCCAGGTTCAGCCGGGGTTCGAGACCAGGATGCGGTCGCTGGCAAAGGAGCCCACGCCCACGTGGTTGCCCTCGATCCGCACGGTGGTGGTGCCGTCCGGCGAGGAGGCGGTGATCGTGCCGTGGCGGCCGGGCAGGATGGCCGCGCTCTCCAGGAACTCGAGCAGGCCGGGGGTGAACTCGAGCTCTTCGGGGATGCGCATCACCGTGAACTCCGAGCCCACACCGAGCGTGGACAGCGCGACGGTGTCGGGCGCCTCGTAGTGCGAGCCGGGGATGGGGTTGCCGTGCGGGCAGGTGGTCGGATCCTTCAGCAGACGGACCATGGCCTGCTCGACCGAGTCGGAGATCACGTGCTCCCAGCGGCCGGCCTCCTTGTGGGCCTCGGCCCAGGAGAGCCCCAGGATGTCGGTGAGCAGCCGCTCGGCCAGGCGATGACGGCGCACGACCGACTCGGCCAGGCGGGTGCCGTGCGGCGTGAGCTTGATCGTGGGGCTGACGACCACGAGGCCTTCGTGCTCCATACGCCGGATCATCTCCGAGACCGCCGGCCGGGAGACCCCGAGCCGCTCGGCGATGCGGGCTTGGATGACGTCGACCTCGTCTTCGTGCAGCTCGTAGATGGCCTCGCAGTACTCCTCGAAGGCCGGGTGGTACTCGGGGGTCTGATAGTCGGCCACCTCGGCAGTGTACGAGCCGGGCGGCGGGCCGGGTCGGGTGAAACGGGCGGGGGCTGGGCGCGTTGGGGCGCTGATGGCCCCTCGGTAGGGTCGACCCTCATGCCCCGTCGTCCGACCGCCCTGTTCCTCGCGCTGGCCCTGTCCGCCGCGCTCCTCGGCTGCGCGAAGGATGCCGGCTCGAGCCCCACGTCCAGCGCGGCGTGCGCCAAGGCCGCGGGCAGCGCGGTCACGCTCGTCGCGAGGAACGTGAAGTGGAGCGTGGACTGCATCTCGGTGCCGGCGCCCGGCAAGCTGCAGATCACGATGCGCTCCTACGACCAGGCCGCGCACAACGTGCACGTGACCGGCCATGGGGTCAACGCCAAGACGACGCTCGAGGCAGGGCCCGTCACGCAGCACCTCACCGTCGACCTGCCGACCACCGGCGACTACCAGTTCATCTGCGACCTGCACGAGCTCCAGATGAAGGGCACGATCCTCGTCGGCTGACCAAGCGGGCCGCGGGGCGCTGTCGCCCGGCCCGATCGTCCCACCCCCTTCGTAGTCTGGAGGGATCGCCGCGCTCGATCTCTTCTCGCCGCCCGTCCGGGCCTGGTTCGACTCGTCGTTCCCCGCGCCCACGCCGGCGCAGGAGCAGGGCTGGCCGGCCATCGCCGCCGGCGACCACACGCTGATCCTCGCCCCCACCGGGTCCGGCAAGACGCTCGCGGCGTTCCTGTGGGGCATCGACCGGCTGGTCACCACGCCGCCGCCCGACGCGCTGGCCCGCACCCGCATCCTGTACATCTCCCCGCTGCGGGCCCTCGCCGTCGACGTCGAGAAGAACCTGCGGGGGCCGCTGGCCGGCATCCGGTTGGCCGCCGAGCGCATGGGCCGGCCGGTGCACGAGCCCAGCATCGGCATGCGCACGGGCGACACGCCGGCCGACCAGCGCCGCAAGCTCGTGCGCCACCCGCCCGACCTGCTGATCACCACCCCCGAGTCGCTGTACCTCATGCTCACGTCGGCGGCGCGCGAGACGTTGGCCAACGTCGAGGCGGTGATCATCGACGAGATCCACGCGCTGGCAGCCACCAAGCGGGGCAGCCACCTGGCCCTCACGCTCGAGCGGCTCGACGAGCAGACCGCCCGGCCTCCCCAGCGCATCGGCCTGTCCGCCACCCAGCGGCCGCTCGAGGAGATCGCGCGCTTCCTCGGCGGCTACGGCGCCGACCGCCGGCCCCGCCCGGTCACGGTGATCGACGCCGGCATGCGCAAGCAGCTCGACATCGAGGTCGTGGTGCCGGTCGACGACATGGGCGAGCTCGGCACGATCATCGACGAGCCGGCCAGCGGGCCCGCGGCCGCCGGCCCGGTGCGCCGCTCGATCTGGCCCGCGATGCACCCGAAGCTCCTCGAGCTCGTGCAAGAGCACCGGTCCACGCTCATCTTCGTCAACGCGCGGCGGCTGGCCGAGCGGCTGGCCACCCGGCTCAACGAGCTGGCGGCCCAGCAAGCGGCGGCCGAGGAAGACACGGACGCACGCGATGGCCCTTGGCCGGCCGCCGCCGGCGTGTCGCCGTACTCGGCGGGCGAGAGCTACGGGGCGCCGCCGGCCGTCCCCGAGCTGGTCAAGGCCCACCACGGGTCGCTGTCGAAGGAGCGCCGGCTGATCATCGAGGACGAGCTGAAGTCCGGCCGGCTCAAGGGGCTGGTGGCCACCTCGTCGCTCGAGCTGGGCATCGACATGGGCGCGGTCGACCTCGTGATCCAGGTCGAGTCGCCGGGCGCGGTGTCCCGCGGGCTGCAGCGCATCGGCCGGGCCGGCCACCAGGTGGGCGAGCCGAGCCGCGGCAAGCTCTTCCCGAAGCACCGCTCCGATCTCGTCGAGGCCGCGGTGGTCGTGCAGCGCATGCACGACGGGCTCATCGAGCACACGACCTATCCCCGCAACCCGCTCGACGTGCTCGCCCAGCAGATCGTGGCCATGTGCGCGCTCGACGAGTGGTCGGTGACCGACCTCGCCGCCGTGGTCCGCCGGTCGGCGCCGTTCGCCGAGCTGACCGACGACGTCTTCACCTCCGTGCTCGACCTGCTCTCGGGCCGCTATCCCAGCGATGAGTTCGCCGAGCTGCGCCCGCGCCTCGTGTGGGACCGTGCCGCCGGCACGCTGCGGGGCCGGGCCGGAGCGCAGCGCCTGGCGGTCACCAGCGGCGGCACCATCCCCGACCGCGGGCTCTACGGCGTGTTCCTGCCCGACGGCGCCCGGGTCGGCGAGCTCGACGAAGAGATGGTCTACGAGAGCCGGGTGGGCGAGACGTTCCTGCTCGGCGCCTCCACCTGGCGCATCGAGGACATCACCCACGAGCGGGTGATCGTCGTGCCGGCGCCCGGCCAACCCGGAAAGATGCCGTTCTGGCACGGCGACGGCCCGGGCCGGCCGCTCGAGCTGGGCCGCGCCCTCGGCGCGTTCGTGCGCGAGATACGGGCCCGTCCGCCCGCGGAGGCCTTGGTGCAGCTGCGCGAGCGCCACGACCTCGACGAGCGGGCCGCCGCCAACCTCCTCGGCTACCTCGACGAGCAGGCCGAGGCCACCGGCGCCGTGCCCGACGACCGCACGATCGTGGTCGAGCGCTTCCGCGACGAGATCGGCGACTGGCGCATCTGCGTGCTCAGCCCCTTCGGCGCGCAGGTCCACGCGCCGTGGGCCATGGCGTTGCAGGCCCGCCTGGCCGAGCGCTGGGGGGTCGCGATCGAGCTGATGTGGAGCGACGACGGCATCGTGCTGCGCCTGCCCGAGGCCATCGACGAGCTTCCCGTCGAAGAGCTGCTGATCGACCCCGACGAGATCGACGAGATCATCATCGGCCAGCTCCCCTCGACCGCCCTGTTCGCGGCCCGCTTCCGCGAGGCCGCGGCCCGGGCGCTGCTGCTGCCCCGCCGCCGGCCCGACCGGCGCACGCCGCTGTGGCAGCAGCGCCAGAAGGCCGCCGACCTGCTCGCGGTGGCGGCCAAGCACCCCACGTTCCCGATCCTGCTGGAAGCCACCCGCGAGTGCTGCAACGACGTGTTCGACCTTCCCGCCCTGCGCGGCCTGCTGCGCGAGCTGCGCTCCCGGCAGGTGCGGGTGGTTCCGGTCGACACGCAGCGGGCGTCGCCGATGGCGCAGTCGCTGCTGTTCGGCTGGGTCGCCGTCTACATGTACGAGGGCGATGCGCCGCTGGCCGAGCGCCGAGCCGCCGCGTTGGCGCTCGACCGCGACCTGCTGCGCGAGCTGCTGGGCGCGGAAGAGCTGCGCGAGCTCATCGATCCCGCGGTGCTCGCCGACCTCGAGGCCGAGCTGCAGCGCCTCGTCGAGGGCCGCCAGGCGAGAGACGCCGACGAGGTGCACGACCTGTTGCGGGTGCTGGGTCCCCTCTCGGCGGCGGAGGTCGGGGTTCGGTCGACGTTCGACCCCGCCGGTGCGCTTGCCGCGCTCGACGCGCTCGTGGCCGAGCGCCGGGCCATCCGGGTCGGCATCGGCGGCGAGGAGCGCTGGGCCGCGGCAGACGACGCCGGGCGCCTGCGCGACGCGCTCGGCTGCGCCGTGCCGCTGGGCCTGCCCGGCGCCTTCACCGAGCCGGTCGAGCAGCCGCTCGACGGTCTGATCGCTCGCTTCGCCCGCACGCACGGTCCGTTCCTCACCCGTGAGGCCGCGGCCCGCTATGGCGTCGACGCAGACCGAGCCCGAGCGGCGCTCGACCGCCTGTCCACCGACGGCCGGATCGTGCGTGGCGAGTTCCGCCCCGAGGGCATCGAGCGGGAGTGGTGCGACGACGAGGTGCTGCGCCTGCTGCGCCGCCGATCGCTCGCCGCGCTCCGGCGCGAGGTCGAGCCGGTGGACAGCGTCGCGCTGGCCCGGTTCCTGCCGCGCTGGCAGGGCGTGGGCTTGCCGCGCCGTGGGGTCGACGGGCTGGTCGAGGTGTTGGGCGTGCTGCAGGGCGCCTCGATCCCCGCTTCGGTGCTCGAGGCCGACGTGCTGCCGGCGCGCGTGGCCTCCTACGCGCCAGCCGACCTCGACGCCCTGTGCACGTCGGGCGACGTCGTGTGGGTCGGCGCGGGCTCGCTCGGCGCGTCCGACGGTCGGGTGCGGCTGGTCTTCCGCGACCAGGTCGACCTGCTGGTCCCCGAGCCCGCGGCCGACGCCCGGCCCGACAGCGCGCTGCACGACGCGCTGCGCGCCCACCTCGCGGCGCGCGGCGCGTCCTTCTGGTCCGAGCTCGTGGGGGCGGCGGCGTCGGCCGGCGCCGACTATGGCGACAGCGAGGTGCTCATCGCGCTCTGGGACCTCGTCTGGGCCGGCGAGGTCACCAACGACTCGCTCGCCCCCCTGCGGGCGTTCGTCTCGTCCGGTCTCGGCAAGCGCGCGAGCAACGGCGCGCGCCGCGCGCCACGCGGTCGCCC
>JAODBM010000122.1 GCA_025463985.1 Acidimicrobiales bacterium | reverse complement strand
CACGCAGGGCGCGGCCGGCGGCCGCGATGGTGGCGCCGGTGGTGACCACATCGTCGACCACCAGCACCCCGATGCCGACCGGCAGCGGGGCCCGGGCGGCGAACCCAGGGCCGGCGCGACGCTCGATCGACGACCGGCCGGTCTGGGGTGGCCCAGGCAGGCGTCGCAGCAGCGGGCGGCACGGCAACGCGAGCTCGCGGCCGACGCGGCGGGCCAAGAGCTGGGCGTGGTCGAAGCCGCGCGACCGCCGGCGCGCCGGGGTGGTGGGCGCCCAGGTGACGACGTCGACCTCGCCGGGCGGCACGAGCCGCGCCAACCCCAGCGCGAGCCATGCCACGACGTCTCGCGCGTTGCGGTACTTCACCTGGGCGACGACCTCGCGTGCCGCGCCCTCATACGCGAGGAGCGCGCGGCAGGCGTCGAGACCGGCGGGAACCGGCACGGGACCGGCCCGCGCCATGGTGGTGACGCAGGCCGGGCAGGGAGCGGGGCCGACGCGCTCACAGCCGGGACAGGTCGTGGGGAACAGCATGCGCCCCACCGTAGGAAGGGGGTGGGACAGCTTCGGCGGCTGGCCGCCGCGACCTCACGTCAGTTCGGCAGCATGCCGATCGCGGGATCCTGCTCGGCCACGATGCGCTCGACGCGCCCGGAGATCATGGGCTTCCACTCGGGGTGGCTGAGGATGTAGAAGCGGCGCTGCTTCACGGCGTCGACCACCAGGTCGGCGACGTCGGTGGGCTGGAGGCCGGTCGCGAGCAGGCCCGCGACGACATCGCGCATGCCCGCTTCCATGGCACCGCCGCCCGCGTCCGCGCCGCCGGGACGGTTGCGGTCGGCTTCGTGGATGCGGGTGTTGACCCAACCCGGGCAGAGCACCGAGACGCCGACCGCGCTCCCCTCGACCTGCAGCTCGCCGAAGAGCGTCTCCGACAGGGTGACCACGCCGTGCTTGGACACGTTGTAGGCGCCCATGTACGGCGGCGAGGTCAGCCCCGCCATCGATGCCGTGTTCACGATGTGGCCCTCGCCCTGCTCGATGAGCAGTGGCGTGAACGCCCGCACGCCGTGGATGACGCCCCAGAGGTTCACGCCGAGCACCCAGGCCCAGTCCTCGACCGACTGCTCCCAGCTCTTGCCCCCGGACGAGACGCCCGCGTTGTTGCAGACGACGTGGACCGCGCCGAACCGCTCGAGCGCGGCGTCGCGGAGCCGATCGACCTCCTCGGACTTCGACACGTCCGTCACCATCGACAGCGCCTCGACGCCAGCCGGCAGGTCGGCCACGGCCTTGTCCAGCGCCTCGGCCTCGATGTCGGCGAGCACGACCCGCATGCCCTCGGCCGCGAAGGCGTGCACCATCGCCAGCCCGATGCCGGAGGCCGCGCCGGTCACGACGGCGACCTTGCCTGACAGCTCTTCCACGGTGTCTCCCCTCACTCCCGCCGGCTTCCGCCAGCGGTCGGCCGCACCCTACCGGTGGGTGACGTCGGCGTCAGGTGCGAGCGGCGACCCCGCGGTCCCTACGCTGGCGGGCCGTGCCCCGCCGACCCGCCGCCGTGCTCGTCGCCCTGCTCGCCGTCGTGGCCGCACTGTCGGGTTGCGGGCCGCAGCGGGACGCCACGCTCGCCGTCGCCCACGCCCGCCGCCGCTCCCCCACGGTCGTCGAGCTGCGGACCGAGTGCGCCGACCACGTCCGCGTGTCGCTCGGCCGGGCGCCGGACGGCAAGCCCGAGGTCACCGTCACGGGCCGGCCCCGCCTCGGGCGCTGCCAGCCGTCCGTCCTCGTCCACCTGCAGTCCGACCACCTGGTCGACGGCGCGACCAGCATGGCCTTCGAGGTCCGCCCCGCCCGCTGAGCCGGGCGCGACGACGGCCGGACCCCGCAGGATCCGGCCGTCGCCATCCCATCACCCGCCACCGCCAGGCGCGGGGCTGGTCAGTACCGGTAGTGGTCGGGCTTGTAGGGCCCGTCGGCCGGCACGCCGAGGTAGTCGGCCTGCTCGGGGGTGAGCTTGGTGAGGTGCACGCCGAGGGCGTCGAGGTGCAGGCGGGCCACCTTCTCGTCGAGCAGCTTGGGCAGCGTGTACACGCCGACCGGGTACTCCTCGGTCTTCGTGAACAGCTCGATCTGGGCCATCGTCTGGTTGGTGAAGCTGTTGGACATCACGAAGCTCGGGTGTCCGGTGGCGCAGCCGAGGTTCATCAGCCGGCCCTCGGCCAGGACGATCACCGAGTGGCCGTCGGGAAACTGGAACTCGTTCACCTGCGGCTTGACCTCGATGTTGCGCACGTCGCTCATGCGTCCGAGCCCGGCCATGTCGATCTCGTTGTCGAAGTGGCCGATGTTGGCGACGATCGCCTGATGCTTCATGCGGCCCATGTGCTCGGCCGAGATGATGCCCTTGTTGCCGGTGGTGGTGATGAAGATGTCGGCCGTCTCGATGACGTCCTCCAGCGTCGCCACCTGGTAGCCCTCCATCGCGGCCTGCAGCGCGCAGATCGGGTCGATCTCCGCCACGATCACGCGGGCGCCCTGGCCACGCAGCGACTGGGCGCAGCCCTTGCCGACGTCGCCGTAGCCGGCCACGAACGCCACCTTGCCGCCGATCATCACGTCGGTGGCCCGGTTGAGGCCATCGATGAGGCTGTGGCGGCACCCGTAGAGGTTGTCGAACTTGGACTTGGTGACCGAGTCGTTGACGTTGATGGCCGGGAACTGCAGCGTGCCCGCCTCGAACATCTGGTAGAGCCGGTGGACGCCGGTCGTGGTCTCCTCGGTGACGCCCTTGATGCCGTCGGCCACCTGGGTCCAACGGGCGGGCTCCTTTGCGACCGACTCCTTGAGGAGGTTGAGGACCACGGTCCACTCCTCGGAGTCGTCCTCGGTCGGGTCGGGCACGACGCCGGCCTGCTCGTACTCCTTGCCCTTGTGGATCAAGAGGGTGGCGTCGCCACCGTCGTCGAGGATCATGTTGGGGCCGCCGCCGTCGGGCCAGCGCAGCGCCTGGTCGGTGCACCACCAGTACTCGTCGAGCGACTCGCCCTTCCAGGCATAGACCGGGACCCCGCGGGGGGCGTCGCTGGTGCCGTCGGGACCGACCACGGTGGCGGCCGCGGCGTGGTCCTGGGTCGAGAAGATGTTGCAGGACACCCAGCGCACGTCGGCGCCGAGGGCTACCAGGGTCTCGATGAGCACCGCGGTCTGGATGGTCATGTGCAGCGAGCCCATGATCCGGGCGCCGGCGAGCGGCTGGCTGTCGGCGTACTCGGCGCGGGTGGCCATGAGGCCGGGCATCTCGTGCTCGGCGAGCTGGATCTCCTTGCGGCCGAAGCCGGACAGGGAGAGGTCGGCGACCTTGAAGTCGTCAGGGGACAGGGGCATGCGGGTTCCTCCCACGCATCGACGGACGGTGAGCACCGCCCTGCTGCGGCTTCGCCGGAGCAGGAGTCGTCACCTCGAGTTGTGAGGCTGGAGCCAGCTGGCTCACCCATCGCAGCCCACGACGGCCAGGGCGGCCGACCCGCAACCGTACCCGCTCGGCCCCCGCACCCGGAACTGGGCGGAGTTGCGGTCGCCCTGGCGACCGAACCTCCGCCCACCTCGCCCGAGTTGGAGGTGCCCGAAACTGGAACGTGTTCTAGTCTGGAGCCCATGCCGCTGGAACGCTTTCGGGACCGCTCCGCCATCGTCACCGGGGCCGCGTCGGGGATCGGGCGGGCGACGGTGGCTCGGCTCGTGGCCGAAGGGGCCGCCGTCCTGGCGATCGACATCGCGGCCGACGCGCTCGACGCCTCCGTGGCCGAGGCCAACGCCGGCGCCGCTGCGGGAGGCAAGGCGGTCGCGCGCATCGCCGACGTCAGCTCGGAGGGCGACGCCGCGGCCGCGGTCGCCGACGCCGTCGCGCAGTTCGGGACGCTCGACGCACTCTGCAACATCGCGGGCATCCTGCGGACCGTCCGGACCGAGGCGTGCACCCTCGAGCTCTGGAACCAGGTCATCGGGGTCAACCTCACCGGCACGTTCCTGATGTGCCGCGAGGCGCTCCCGCACCTGGTGGAGAGCCGGGGGGCCATCGTGAACGCCGCCTCCACGGCGTCGTTCTTCGGCCACCCCTGGATGGCCGCCTACGCCGCCTCGAAGGGCGCTGTCGCTGCGCTCACCACGACGTTGGCCGTCGAGTACTCCAAGCAGGGCGTGCGCGTGAACGCCGTCGCTCCCGGCAGCGTCTCGACCGGGATCACGGCGAGCGTGGACTTCCCGGCCGACCTCACCAAGGAGGAGCAGAAGCTCGTGCACCGCATCATGTCGCCGACCGGCATGGGCGACGCGGCCTCGGTGGCGTCGGTCGTGGCGCTGCTCGCGTCGGACGACGGCGCCCACATGACCGGCGAGGTCGTGCGCATCGACGGCGGGACCCACGCATGAGGTTCTCGATCGGCACGGCCTTCCTGCCGCCGGACGAGCTGGTGCCGATCGCCCGGGCCGCCGACGCCGCCGGCTACCACGCGATCGCGGTCAGCGACCACGTGGTGAACCTGGAGGAGCTGCGCACGCCGTACCCGTACACCGACGACGGCAGCCGGCGCTGGAAGCCCTTCACGCCGTGGCTCGACCCGTGGGTCACCGTGGGGGCGATGGCCGCGGTGACCGAGCGGATCCGCTTCTTCACGAGCGTGTACGTGCTGCCGATGCGCAACCCGCTGACGGTCGCGAAGGCGGTCGGCACCGCGGCGGTGCTGTCGGGCGATCGGGTCTCGCTCGGCATCGGTATGGGCTGGTGCGAGGAGGAGTTCGAGCTGATGGAGCAGCCGTTCGGCGGGCGCGGCGCCCGAGCCGACGAGATGCTCGAGGTGCTGGCCGAGCTCTGGCGCGGCGGTTGGGTCGAGCACCACGGGGCGGCGTATGACCTCCCGCGCTTGGAGATGACCCCGGCGCCCGGCGCGGCGATCCCCGTGTTCGTGGGGGGCACGTCCAAGGCCGCGCTGCGCCGGGCCGCTCGCCACGACGGCTGGATCTCCGACTACCTCACCATCGACGAGGCCGCCGCGGTGTGGAGCGAGATCCAGGAATACCGCGGGCGGTACGGCACCAGCGACCGACCGTTCTCGATGATCTGCTCGCTCAAGGACGCCGTCACCGTCGACGACCTCCGGCGGGCCGAGGAGGCGGGCGTGACCGAGCTGCTGACGATGCCGTGGGTGTTCTACGGCGGGTTCAAGCAGGACCTCGGCCAGAAGCTCGACGGCCTCGAGCGCTTCGCCGACGAGATCCTGGCCAAGCTGCCCGACTGACCGACGACTGGATCCCGCCGTGGAGAAGATCATCTACGCCATGTGGCGCGCGCCGCAGCAGGACCCGGCCGTCCTCGCCGACGCGCTGCTCGCCGACGCGGCGCCCGCGCTCCTCGACGCCGGCGTGCTCGGGTTGCGGGTCAACGTCGAAGCGCCCGAAGCCAGGGCCATGCGCTGGGGAGCGAACGCTGACGGGTCGCTGCTCGCGGCCACCGTCGGCGTCTGGCTCCCGTCGATCGACGACCGCGCCGACGTCGAGGCCGCGCTCGACCGCGCGCCGGTCGCGACTCGGGTCGGCTACGTGGTCACCGAGTCGGTGCCGCTGGCCTACGAGCGCATCGACTGGCCGTTGGGGAGCCGCTCGCCCGGCGTCAGCATCGTCACGCTCTTCCACAAGCGGGCCGGGCTCAGCGACGAGGAGTACTTCGCCGTCTGGCACGGTGAGCAGACGCCGATCAGCTTCGAGCTGCACCCGATCACGCTCTACATGCGCAACGCGGTGTGGCGGACGCTGCCACCGGGTTCCGAGCGCTTCCGGGGACTGGTCGAGGAGTGCGTGCCGACGCTCGACGACCTCCTCGACCTCGACCGCTTCTATTCGGCGGGCGGCGACGCGGGCGAGCTGCGGCGCCGCATGGCCGAGAGCATGGCCGTGCACGACCGGTTCACCGACATGTCGACGCTGCAGATGGTCCCCTGCGCCGAACACCTCTTCCGGGTCGTGTCGACCTAGCCCGTGGTCTGCGCGGCGATGCCGCGGAGGTCGTCGTCCTCGTCCCACCACGGCGTGACCACGCCGAAGCCGGCGGCGGCCAGCGGTTCGGTCAGCGCTCGATCCTGATCGCCGCCCACCTCGATCAGCAGCCAGCCGCCGGGGCGCAGGAGCTGGCCCGCGGCCGCGACGACGCGCCGGACGTGGTCGAGCCCGTCGTCGCCTCCGTCGAGCGCGACCCGGGGCTCGTAGCGCTGCACGTCGGCCGGCAGCAGCTGCAGGTCGGGCGTCGGCACGTAGGGCGCCACGGCGGTGACCACGTCGAACCGTCGCTCGCGACGAACGGGAGCCGCGAGGTCGGCCACGACGGCCGGCACGCCGTTGCCGCGAGCGCAGGCGGCCGCGACGGGGTCGATGTCCACGCCGATCACGGTGGCCGTGGGGACCTGGGCGGCGAGGTGGGCGGCGACGGCTCCGGCGCCGGTGCACAGGTCGAGCGCCCAGCCGCCGGGCGGGAGCTGGGCCGCGGCGCGGCGGGCCAGCTCCTCGGTCTGGTAGCGGGGGACGTAGACGCCCGGCGTCAGCTGCAGCACCCGGTCGCAGAACACGAACGTGCCGGTGATCCATCCCGGCGGCTCACCCTGCTCACGCCGGGACAGCCAGGCGTCGAGCGTGGCCTCGTCGCGTGCAGCAGCCACGAACGCGGCCGCCTCCTCCTCCGCCGCGACGCAGCCAGCAGCCACGAGCCGCTCCACGGCGCGGGCGAGGCTCGGGCCCCCCACGCGCCTACTTCACCGCGGTCGGGGCGACCGGGCCGCCGGGCGAGCCGGTGAGCGGGAGTGGCGTGGCGGTGAGCAGGAAGTCGTGCTGGCCGTCCGCGGCGCAGTCGGCGGCGAGCTCGTCGAGGTCCCAGAGCTGGCCTTGCGCGAGGCCCATGTCGCGCAGGTGGATCATGTGGACGGGCAGCAGCACGCCGCGCTGGTCGCCCGGATAGCACTCGAACACCACGGTGTCGGTGGCGACGGCGGCGACGTCGTGGTCGCGGATCCACTCGATGGACGCAGTGGACAGGCCCGGCGAGGGGTTGTGGAACCGCGGGATGTCGCCGTCGCGCCAGTAGGACATGTGGCCGGTGCGCACGCAGCAGATGTCGCCGGGCCGCACCTCGAGCCCACCGAGCGCGGCGGCGCGGTCGAGGTCGTCGCCGGTGATGGGATAGCCGTCGTCGAAGCGGTTGACGCCCAGCGCCCGAGCCACGTCGAGCATCAGCCCGCGCGAGACGACGGCGCCGACGTGCTCGATGCCGAGCCGGCTGGCCCCCCGCTCCCCCACGACGGCCGAGCTCGTGCCGTTGTAGAGCTCGCCGCCGTAGCCGACGTGGCAGAGCGCGTCCCAGTGCGTCGCCGCTTGCACGCCCATGGTGAGCCGGTCATCGCTGGTGCAGAAGTCGTCGGGATCACCCGTGAGCGGCGTGTGGACCATGACCATCTCGCGCCGCGGGTTGTCCCGGCCCGGGATCGAGCCGTGCTGAGGCCCCTGCTCGTCGAACGGGATGGCCAGCGAGAAGACCCGGCCCTGGCGGGCGGCGGCCAGCCCGCGGCGCACCACCTCGGGGGTGATCAGGTTGAGCGTGCCCCGCTGGTCGTCGGGTCCCCAGCGACCACGGTTGGACACCCGGGCGGCGAGGGCGGTGAGGTGCTCAGGCAGCGACATCGCTGGACGCCGGCCGGCCCGTGCTCAGCCCGCGAGCGCGGCGCGGATCTCGTCGAGCACGGGGGTGGGCCCGGGATCGATGCCGGCCTGGGCGGCGAGCTCGAGGCTCACGACGTCGCCGAAGAGGGCGAGGTCGAGCAGCTGGGCCAGCGTGCCTTCACCCTCGGCCGCGACCGTGTGCACGTCCGCGACCACCTCGTCGGTCCAGCGCACGACCTCGCCGAAGCCGCGGGTGACCTGCGGGTGCTCGTGGTCGTGGCGCAACAGCACGAGCGAGAGCGTCTGGCGCGTGACGTCGCCGTGCTGGCCCCACCCGCACAGCTCGTCGTGCAGGACGTCGGGCAGCACGCCGCACCACGCCGGCAGCTTGGCGTTCTCGTTGCACTGCGCCTTCCAGCGGGCCGCTGCCACGCCGCCCAGCTGGCCGCCGCCGTAGATCACCGGCATGGTCGTGCCGATGCGCCGGGCCAGCGTGACCGCCGGGTTCTGGCGGACGGAGAGCTGGTCGCGCCGACGCTCGAGCTGGGCCACCGCCTCGTCGACCCATGCGCCGGCGCCGGGGAACAGCCCGATGTGCTCGAGCGCGAGCAGCGCGGGCACGGCCAGCGCGCCGAGGCCGGCGCGGGGCGCGGGCAGGCCGGGAGGCACGAGCGCGACGGGTGCGTCCCACGCCTCACCGATGCGCGCCAGCTCGCCGCCCTGCGTGACCGCGAGCAGCTGGCCGCCGGCCTCGACCGCGGTGAGCACGGCCTGGTTGGTCTCCTCGGTGTCGCCCGAGAAGGACACGGCGATGACCAGCGTCGACTCGTCGACGAACGACGGCGGCTCGTGGCCGCGGGACACCACCACCGGGATGGCCATGAACGGTCCGGCCACCGCGGCCACGACCTCGCCGGCCAGGCTGCTCGCGCCCATCCCCAGCAGCACGACGTTGGCGATGTCGTCGTGCGCGGGCAGGTGCTCGACCGCGGCGGCAGCTTCGGCCGCGGCGCGCACCTGCTCGGGAAGTGCCAACGCGGCCGCGTACAGGCCGAGCGAGTCGAGCCGCTCGGCCACGATCGTCAACCCTCCTCGAAGGTGGGCGCGACGCCCTCCGCCTCGGCCTTGGCCATCAGCCGCTCGTGCTCGGCGTCGTCGACGTCGGTGGCCTCGTCGACGAGCATCACCGGGATGTCGTCGCGGACCTCGTAGCGGCGCTTGAGGCGCGGGTTGTACAGCGTGCCCTCGCCCTCGAAGTACAGCAGCGGCCCCTTGTCTTCGGGGCAGGCGAGGATCTCGAGCAGGTGGGAATCGAGGGCCATGGTCATCCCTTGGTGATGAGGTGGAGGATCTCTGAGGTGTGCTGATCGCACTCGTCGCGCGTGCGGGCCTCGAGGTTGAGGCGCAGCAGCGGCTCGGTGTTCGAGGGGCGCAGGTTGAACCACCAGTCGCCCCGGTCGACGGTGAGGCCGTCGAGGCGATCCTGGGGCGCGTCGGCCAGCTCGCCGGCGATCCGGTCGATCACCGCGCGCGGATCGTCGACCTGGGTGTTGATCTCGCCCGAGTCGGCGTAGCGGTCGTAGGGCTTGCGCAGCTCCGAGAGCGGCATGCCCGAGGCGCAGAGCTGCTCGAGGACGTGCATGGCGGCGATCAGCCCGCTGTCGGCACGGAAGTTGTCTCGGAAGTAGTAGTGCGCCGAGTGCTCGCCGCCGAACGCGGCGCCGGTCTCGGCCATCTGCTCCTTGATGAACGAGTGCCCCACGCGCGTGCGGATGGGCGTGCCACCGTGCTCGCGGATGACCTCGGGCACGACCTTCGAGCAGATGAGGTTGTGCAGGATCGTGGCGCCCGGCTCCTTCTCGAGCACCCCGACCGCGACGAGCGCCGTGGTGCACGACCCCGAGAGGCCCTCGCCCTGCTCGTCCACGACGAACACGCGGTCGGCGTCGCCGTCGAAGGCCAGGCCGATGTCCGCGCCCACCTCACGCACGCGCGCTCGCAGGTCCCGCTGGTTCTCGGGCTGGATGGGGTCGGCGGGATGGTTGGGGAACGTGCCGTCGAGCTCGCCGTACATCACCTCGAGGTCGAACGGCAGCGCGGCGAACACCGCGGGGACGACGAGGCCGCCCATGCCGTTGGCCGTGTCGGCCACGACCTTCAGCGGCCGGAACAGGGACGTGTCGACGAACGACCGCACGTGGTCGGCGAACCGGTCGAGCAGGTCTTCGGTGGTGCGCTGACCCGGCGAGCCGACCGGTGGCAGGTCGCTGCCCGCCAGCGCCTTGATGCGATCGAGCCCGGTGTCTTCGCCGACGGCCTTGGCCCCGGCCAGGCAGAACTTGATGCCGTTGTACTGCGCCGGGTTGTGCGACGCCGTGAACATGGCACCCGGCGCGTCGTAGGTGCCGGAGGCGAAGTACACGAGGTCGGTCGACGCCAGCCCGAGGTCGACGATGTCGAGGCCCTGCGACCGCACACCCTCCGAGAACGCGTCGACCAGCCCCGCGCCCGACGGCCGCATGTCCCGCGCCACGAGGATGCGGGCGGCGGGGCCACCGTCTTCGCGGGCGAAGCGGGCGAAGGCCGCCCCGATCCGCCGGCAGGCGTCGGGGTCGATCTGATCGGGCACCGTGCCCCGCACGTCGTAGGCCTTGAAGATCGCGTCCAGGTCAGCCATGGCCCGGCAACCCTAGTCGGGGGTCTCGCGTGGCTCGGCGTCTGGCAGGTCGCTGCACGGCCGCCGGCGAGGGAGCGTCCAGCTGCAGTGACGCGCCAGTGAACCGACAGGTTGCGGTCACCTTCATGGGCGCGTGCCTGATCTGGCAGGCGACGCCGCGCTCTCGGCAATTTGTCATCTCCACGACAGATAGCCGACCGGAAGCCGTGACATTGAGGGCACGATCGCGAAACGACGACTCCGTACCGTCGGCGGCCATGAACAGACTCCGGCTTTCACGCTTTAAGGAGCGTCCTGTCCAGCAGCGGTTCCTCCTGCTGCTCACCGGCAAGATGCTCGGGCTTACGACGCTCATCGGGGGGATCAAGGTCTTCTCGTGGCTTCTCGAGTCTCCCGCGGGTGCGGCAACGGGGCAGGTCGCTCACAAGGCGAACGACCTCGTCAGCCCGATCAACACCGTCTGGGTGCTCGTCACCGCCTTCCTGGTGTTCTTCATGCAGGCGGGGTTCATGGCCCTGGAGGCCGGGTTCGCCCGCTCCCGTGAGTCGGTCAACATCATGATGGAGTGCATCTTCGACACCTGCTTGTGCGGGTTGCTGTACTTCGCCGTGGGCTTCGCCTTCCAGTTCGGCATCGGCAACGGGCTGATCGGCCACCAGTACTTCTTCCTGCACCACATCCCGGACACATACGGCACGACCGGGGTCGCGTTTTTGGCGTTCTTCCTGTTCCAGTTCGCCTTCGCCGACACGGCATCGACGGTCACGTCGGGCGCCATGGTGGGTCGCACGAGCTTCAAGGGCGACATCATCTACAGCGCGATCGTGTCCGGCCTCATCTACCCGATCTTCGGCCACTGGGCCTGGGGCCCGGGCGGCTGGCTCGGCAACACGATGGGCTGGTTCAGCGGGGCCGTGAAGACCGGAACGGTCTTCCGTGACTTCGCCGGCTCCACGGTCGTGCACACGGTCGGCGGCTTCATCGCCCTCGCCGGAGCCATCGTCCTCGGGCCACGGCTCGGCCGGAAGTTCAAGCGGGACGGCGGCGGCCCCACCGCTCCCCATGACATCAACATCGCGGCGATCGGCGGCGTGATCCTCTGGTTCGGCTGGTACGGGTTCAACCCCGGTTCGACCCTGTCGGCCATGGACTTCGTCGGCATCGGCCGGGTCGCGGCCAACACCACGTTGGCGGCCTGCGCGGGCGGAATGGTCGCGGTGCTCTTCGTCTATCCCCGGTCGAAGAAGTGGGACGTCGGCATGTCGATCAACGGCTTCCTAGGAGGCCTGGTCGCCATCACGGCACCCTGCTATTGGGTGTCGCCGGGGGCGGCCATCATCATCGGTGGGGTCGCCGGCATCATCGTGCCGCTCGGCATCGACCTGCTGGAGCACTTGCGCATCGATGATCCGATCGGCGCCGTGGCGGTGCACGGCTTTGCCGGCATCTGGGGCACGCTTTCCATCGGGTTGCTGGCGAACGGATACGGCCTGCCCGGGGCGGATGGAGCGGGGCCGATCTCCGACACCATCCCAACCGTCAAGGGCCTGTTCTATGGCGGTGGACTCGACCAGCTGAAGGCACAAGCCATCGGCAGCCTGAGCTGCGTCGTGGTGGTCACCGGATTCGCCCTCATCGTGTTCAAGCTGATCGCGATGCTCCCCGGATCCTGGGCCTTGCGCCTGGAACGAGACCTCGAGCTGGAGGGCATCGACATCGTGGAGCACGGCCTTCCCGCCTACCACATGGAGTTCGGCCAGGGCTTCAGCTACACCACCTATACGGGCAAGGCCGTCGGTGAGACCGACAAGGACCCTGTGCCCGTCGAGGCCCCCGCTGACCGGGAGCCAGATCGAGTCTGATCACGCCAAGCCGGACGGCACCGTGCCATCGCACGGTGCCGTCCGGTGTCCTCGCCAAGATCATCCGCAGATACGACCCGATCGCCGATCCGGTCAGCACAAGGAGAGAGACCAGTGGTCCAACTCGTCACCGCCATCGTGAAGCCGTTCAAGCTCGAAGACGTCAAGACCGCCCTGCGCGAGCAGGGCGTGCTGGGCCTGACGGTCAGCGAAGTGCAGGGCTATGGCCGCCAGGGCGGCAAGAGTGAAACGTTCCGGGGCTCGGAGTACACGTTGGAGTTCGTGCCCAAGGTCCGCATCGACGTGGTCATCGAAGACTCGCTGCTCGAGAAGGTCTTCGACGTCCTGGGCGACGCAGCCCGAACCGGCAAGATCGGTGACGGCAAGATCTGGGCGACTCCGGTCGAGCGCATCATGCGGGTGCGGACCGGAGAGCTGGGCGACGCCGCGCTGTAGTGCCGGGGTCGTGGGGGCGCGCCGCCGGAGGCCGCCCCCACGCCCCGACCGCCCGACTGGGAGGGCGCCCGGTCAGGCGGTGAGCTCGAGCGATTCGAGCTCGCCTGCTGCGGGGTCGTAGGCGCCGCGGCCGGCGTCGCGGCGGATCCGCACCAGGTCGCGGAGCAGGCGCACGGCGTCGCGAGCGACCCGCACGGTGGACCGGGTGGTGTTCTCCACCGAGACCGGGACCTCGGCGAGCGAGAGCCGGTAGCGCTCGACGAGGTGGAAGACCTCCACGTCGAAGGCGAAGCCGTCGATGCGCGACTTGGCGAAGAGCAGCCGGGCGACGTCGGAGCGGAACGCCTTGAGGCCGCACTGCGTGTCGCGGTGGTGGCCGAGGAGCACGGCGTGCGTGCAGAGGTTGATGGCCCGTCCGCCCACCTCGCGCAGCCGGCGGGCGCGCACGAGCGTGGTGGTGTCGGTGTGGCGGCGGCTGCCGACGACGACGTCCCAGCCGTCCTCGACCTCGGTGAGCAGCCGCACGATCTGGTGCGGCGCGTAGGCGAGATCGGCGTCGGTGAACGCGATCGTGCGCCCGCGGGCCGCGAGCATCCCGGCCCGCACCGCGGCACCCTTCCCGCGGTTCTCCGGCTGCACGACGACCTGGTCGGCGCCCGCGGCGCGTGCGGCGGCCGCGGTGGCGTCCGCCGATCCGTCGTCGACGACCACCACCTCGAGCCCGCCCGCCTCGGCCACCTCGGCCAGGTCGCTGCGGATCCGCCCGATGGTCGCAGCGATGCGGGCCTCCTCGCCGTAGGCGGGGATCACGACCGACAGGCGCACCTCGCCCGGTGCCGGGGGCCGGGGGTGCCGGTCGGTGAGGTCGCGCTGCACGACCGTGAACAGCACCCAGCGATAGGCGGCGGCGCGCACCAGGCAGGCGATGGCCACAGCCGGGAGCTTCACCCAGAAGAGCCCGAGGCCGTCGTCAAGGGTGGTGGAGCTGACCAGGGCTTGGAGGACGAGGACGTCCACCGCGCCGGAGACGAGCGCGCTGGCGACGAACGCCGCCGGCACCTCGACCCAGCGCACCTGGGGGTCGAGGTGGAACGTGATCGACCGGTGCAGCAGGAACGACGCGACGGAGGCCACGAGCAGGGCGGCGACGTCGGCCACCACGACCGGCCAACCGAGGCCCCGAGCCAGCAGCAGCAGGAGGCCGATGTCGCAGGTGGTGGTGATCGCCGCGACCGCGGCGAAGCGGCGCAGCCGGCGCGTCACCCGCCCGGTTCCTCAGGGCCGGGCAGCACGGTCCGAGGCCGGACGGCGTGACCCGGCTCGGGCAGCACGGTGACCACGACCGGCGGGACGCCGGCGTCGTCCCATTCCGACGGCGGCGGGCCGGCCGACGGCGTAGAGCCGCGGCGGGGCGCACGCTCGGCGCGCCGGCGGCGCCACCAGCGCACCAGCCACGCCGGTCCCTGCGGCGGCATCGCCACTGCGGGCAGCCGGCCGAGGACGATGAGCCCGCCCACGCCCACGACCGTCAGGACGCTCGCCCCCACGTCGAGGCTGGTGCGGCCGAAGTGCAACGAGACGTGCTTCGAGCGGGGGATCACCACCATCGAGTTCGGGGTGATGCGGTAGGGCCCGTCGGCGCCCGACGCCGTCCAGTTCGGGAAGTACGAGACCTTCACGACGACCGGCACGCCGACGCGCGACACGTCGAACGAGACGCTGTCGTCGCCCATCTTGGTGTTGGTGACCTGCACGGCCGGCAGGCGCTTGCGGGGCACGTCGGGCAGCTTCTGGACGACCGCGGTGCGCCCGGTCTGCCCGCGCACGTAGCCGACGAGCTTGGTGAGGTTCGGGTCGACCCGGTCGAGGCGGGCTCGCGCCCAGGAGGCCGGCCCGGAGACGGCGAGCGGCACGTCTTGGCGGGAGGGATCGAGGAACCAGGCGATGGCCGGGTCGAGCCACTGGCTCTGGGCCTGCCCCACGTTGCTCCAGACCACCGGCTCGTACTGCAGCGGCTCGACCGTGGGCGCGTCGAGCACCTGGTAGACGTGCCACGGCCCGCTCACCGCCACCTGCCGCAGGCCGCGCTCGAGCGACGCCGCGTCGACCGCCTGCGACGAGGTCGCCGCGTAGTACTTCACGCCGAGCATCCGCAGGTGGCGCACGCCGTTGGTCATGTCGAGGCCCGGGTACGGCAGGTCGCGCTGGGGGTTGGACCCCGAGGCCGACAGCTCGGCCTGCATGAGGAAGTGGAACGGCGTGGTGGTCGAGGCCTCGAAGTAGAGCCCCTCCTGCGAACCGATGCAGCCGTTGGTGAAGTACGGCAGCATCATGAGCGCCATCGGCGTGCCGTAGCCCTCGAGCCGGTCCTTGCTGTACTCCCACATGGTGCGGCCGCACCCGTGGGCGGGATCGCGGCCGAGGCCGGCCATCGTGGCCACGAAGGCCTGGTACTCGGGCCAGCCGCCGCTGACCGTCGTGGCCGGCTTGGCCTGGAGGCCCGAGTAGTTCCAGCTCGCCCATGAGCCGACCGGGTTCGTGTCCTTGCCGCTGAACCACAGCAGGTGTGACCGGCCATCGGCGCCGCGTGTGGCGATCGGCAGCACGCCCCCCTGTGACCCGTCCGCGTTGCGCGACGTGAGCGGCATGCCGACATAGCCGATCACGAGCGCGGTGGCGAGGAACAGGGCGACGATGCCCACCGGGCGCACGGGACGGTCCGGATCGGGGGCCACGAGCACGGTGATCGACCGCGCCACCTCACCGATGCCGATGGCGGCAAGCAGGAACACCGAGAGATACAGGAAGGGCAGCAGCCGCGCGTTCCAGAGGCGCGCCTCGGGCAGGTAGCGGAACGCGACCATGACGATGGCCCAGGCGCTGGCGAGCACGATGCCGACGGTGTGGCGCAGCAGGAGCGACACGACGATGCCGACGACCCCGAGGATGATGAAGACCCGCAGGTTCGGCGGGTTCAGGTAGAACCACAGGTCTTTGGCCTGCGCGGGGTCGGTCGACGGGACGGGGAGCTTCTCCCAGCCCATGTTGTTGACGAAGTCGCTGCGACCCCAGAACGGCAGCACCCAGAACGCGGTGAGCAGCCCGCCCACCGGCACCACCGTGGCGAGCCAACGCACGCGCGCGCGGCTGGGGTGCACCAAGAAGAGGAGCGCGGTGCACGTCAGCACGAAGAACGCCGGGATCAGGTGGCACAGCCCCGCGAGCGCGAACAGGCCGGCGGCCAGCGCGCGGTGGCGGCCGGTGCGCAGGCCGCGCGCGGCGACGCCGAGGTACAGCACGCAGAGCGTGAGGCTGATCGAGAACGCGAACTCGCCGGCCATCGTCGACGTCATGTTGCCGCCGATGATGTTGCCGTAGCCGTTGTAGATGGGCTCGCGGTTGTAGATGAACAGCAGGGCGGCCAGCGCGCAGAGCGGCGGCACCGGGAACGGGAGGTCGGCCAGCTTGCCGAAGGCCCAGGCCGCGATCGGCAGCCCGACCAGCCCCAGCACCGTGACCAGCTTGAACGCGACGTTGTACGGCAGCGGCACCGCGAGCACGAGCGCCACGAGACCCGCCACGAGGAGGGGCCGCCGGAAGCGGTAGAGCCGGGGGTGGCACCAGCCAGAAGCGGCCAGCACGACGCAGGCGATGACGGCCGGCACGACGAGCACGCCGCGCACGCCCACGGTCAGCGCGACCACCAGCAGCGACGGCACGACCATGTAGAACTGGTACGCGGGAAAGCCGTTGTACCAATCCGGCGTCCAGCCCGAGAGCCGCCCCTTCGGCAGCAGGTGGTGCAGCAGGTAGTCGGGCCCCCAGACGTGCGAGCCCATGTCGCCGCCGGTGGGCGTCGTGTCGCGGAGCAGCTGGCTGGGGTGCAGCGTGCCGATCACGAGGACGACGCAGCCGATGACGACGGCGGCCGACAGGATCGCCTCCGCGGCGCGCGCCGGCTCGTCGCCTGCCCGCCGCCAGGTCCTCCGGAGGAACCGCCCGATGCGCGTGAACGGATCGGGGAACTCGACGCGGACGTGCGAGCGCGCCGCTCCGACGACGACCGGTGGGTCGAGCGCCCGCTCGTCCAGGTCGGTCATCGATGGCTCAGGAGATAGATCACCGTGGCGGCGTTGAAGGCCATGTGCGCGACGACCGACGTGCCCAAGCGGCCGGTGCGCAGGACGAGCCACGCGAGCACCATGCCGAACGCGATCAGCGCCGGCGTCTGCAAGGCCTGGAAGTGGGTCAGCCCGAAGGCGACCCCGGAGATGACGACGCCCCAGGTCGCGCCGAGACGCCGCTCGACGGCACGGAGCAGCAGACCGCGGAAGAACAGCTCCTCGGCGATCGGCGCGCCGATGACCACGACCAGGGTCAGGAGCACGATGCCGAGGTTGTCGTGGGCCTTGGCCGCCAGCTCGCGGGCCGGCGCGGTGAGCTTGTCGTTGGGGGTGTGGGACAGCTTGAGCAGCGGGATCGAGATCAGGGGAACGAGGATCACCTGGCAGAGCGCGCCGACGACCAGGCCGAGGGGCACGTCGATCGCGGCGATGCGGGTGCGGAAGTCCCGGACGAGGCCGTTGCCCTTCACCCGCGCGGCATAGAAGGGCGCGCCGATGAAGCCGAGCCACAGCGGGACCGTGGTCAACGCCACCATCGTGAGCGGCAGGTTCGCGGCGCGGGCCCGCACGCCGCTGTAGCCGAACGCCGAGAGCAGCAGGCTGCCGATCAGCGCGGCTGAGACGAGCGCGATCACCCAACCGACCACGGCGTCACCGATGCCCCATCTCGGCTCGGGCTCAGCCGCCTGGTGCGTGAGATCGGTCGCAGCCATGAGCGTCAGAGCCTACTGGGGCTCGTGATCGCGTTCGGCGTCGTACGAGGCCGCCGGGGTGGCCTCAGACGGCGAGGGCCTGGTCGTACTGCGAGGTGACCGCGACGCGCTGGTCGACGAGCGCCCAGCCGTTGGGCACCGAGAGGCGGTCGGCGTGGCGATCGCACATGTCGTGGGTCATCGGGTGCGGCTCGAGGGCGAGGTGCGCGAGCCAGACGGTGGCGTTGGCGTAGTCGTACGAGAGGGTGACGGTGGCGCGGCCCGAGCAGGCGGGACGGGCGCAGGAACGGCGCATCGGGGGAGCGTATCCGTGCCCCTCCGGGCCGCTGGCGGATGGCCGAGGACCGGTCGCACGAGGTCGCGGTCCGGGTGTCCCGGGTGCCGCGGTCA
>JAODBM010000119.1 GCA_025463985.1 Acidimicrobiales bacterium | reverse complement strand
CACGAGCAGGCCGGCGCGCTGCGGTCGCAGGCCGAGTCCGAGGTGGCGGCCGTGCGGCAGTCCGGTGCCGACGACGCCGCCTCGCTGCGTCGCGAAGCCGAGGCGTACGGCGAGGCCCGCCGGGTCGAGGCCGAGGCCGATCGGGAGGAGGCTCGGCGCGTGCTCGCCGCCGCCCAGGACGAGGCCCTCGGTGTGGTGGCGGACGCCCAACAGCGGGCCGAGCGCATGCTGGAGTCCACCGAGCGCAAGGCACGTGAGCGCGCCGCGCAGGCCATCTCCTCGGCGCGGGACGAGCTCGACCGCCTTCGTGGCGCCCGGGCCCTGAGCCGCCGCCAGCTCGAAGACATCCACGGCCACGTCAGCGCCGCCCTCGAGTCCACCGCGCCGGTCGACACCGACGCGTTCGACGTCGACATCTCGACCGACGCCGCCGGCCAGGTGGCCGGCCAAGCCGCCACCAACTGACGCCCTGCTGGCTCGTCACGCGCGTCCACGCTGGCGCTTGCGCGCGCAGTTTTCGGTCGGCGCCCGCAGGTCGGTACGCTGTCGCCACCCTGATCCACCACCTCTAGGGGAGCTCCCATGGCCGGTTCCGTGATCGTCGCTGGTGTCCGCACGCCCGTCGGCAAGCTGTCCGGGGGGCTCTCCGGGTTCAGCGCCGCCGACCTCGGTGGCTTCGCCATCCGTGCCGTTCTCGAGCGGGCCGGCCTCTCCGGCGAGCAGATCGACTACGTGCTGATGGGCCACGTGCTCCAGGCCGGTGCCGGCCAGATCACCGCCCGCCAGGCCGCGGTCAACGGCGGCATCCCCATGTCCGTGCCGGCCATGACCGTCAACAAGGTCTGCCTGTCGGGCCTCAACGCCATCTACCTCGCCGATCAGATGGTGCAGTCCGGCGATGCCGACGTCGTGGTGGCCGGCGGCATGGAGTCGATGACCAACGCGCCGTACCTGCTCCCCGGTGCACGCGCCGGCTACCGCCTCGGCGACCAGTCGGTGGTCGACTCGATGATGTACGACGGCCTCTTCTGTGCGTTCGACCAGTGCGCCATGGGCGCCGGGACCGAGAAGTACGCCCAGTCCGCCGAGATCCTGCGCGTGCCGCAAGACGAGTTCGCAGCCGCCTCGCACCAGCGGGCCGCCGCCGCGCAGAAGAACGGCCTGTTCGACGACGAGATCGTCCCGGTCGAGGTGCCGCAGCGCAAGGGTGACCCGATCGTGGTCGGCGTCGACGAGGGCGTCCGCGGCGACACGTCCGCCGAAAGCCTCGGCAAGCTGCGCCCCGCCTTCGACAAGGCCGGCAACATCACGGCCGGCAACGCCAGCCAGATCTCCGACGGCGGCGCCGCCATGATCGTGATGTCCCGTGACAAGGCCGACGAGCTCGGCCTCACCCCGCTCGCCGAGATCGTCGGCTATGGCCAGGTGGCCGGTCCCGACGCCTCGTTGCTGACCCAACCGTCACACGCCATCAAGCAGGCGCTCGACCGGGCCGGCAAGCAGGTCGGCGACGTGTCGCTGTTCGAGCTCAACGAGGCGTTCGCCGCCGTGGGCCTGGCGTCGATGGCCGATCTGGGCATCACGTCCGAGGTCGCCAACGTCAACGGCGGCGCCATCGCCATCGGCCACCCGCTCGGCATGTCCGGCACCCGCGTGGCGCTCACCCTGATGCTCGAGCTGGCCCGGCGGGGCGGCGGCTTGGGCGCCGCCGCTCTGTGCGGTGGCGGCGGCCAGGGCGACGCCATCCTGCTTCAGGTGGCCGCCTGAGGTTCCGGCCGCCTGGGCGGGTCGTGGCCCGCAGGCGGCGCGTGAAATTTCGCGGGCAAGGCATGGCCTGAGCCTGAAGGGGGTAACCCGGATCTGCTGGCGCGCTTCCTCCCCCCGGGGCTCGTCGGCACCCCGTAGTTCCGGCCCCGTTTCGTTCGTACGTCATGGACGCGATGGGGTCGTCACGTGTTCGCCGGGTCTTCCCTCCCCCCGACGGCCCGGCGGCCGCACCGAGGTGTCGCTCCCAATTCGACAACCGGATGTCCGCCCGCAGCCGGTTGATCGAGGGAGCGGCACCTCGGTTTCTTTTTCCCTTCGGTCTGCTCAGCCTTCGATGTCGCGTCGGCCCTCGAGCGCCCGGCCGAGCGTCAGCTCGTCGGCATACTCGAGGTCGCCACCCACCGGCAGGCCGCTGGCGATGCGGGTCACCCGCAGTCCCAGCGGCTTGAGCAGGCGGCCGAGATACATGGCGGTCGCTTCGCCCTCGATGTTGGGGTTCGTGCAGAGGATCACCTCAGCGATGCCTTCGGGCTCGATGCGAGTGAGCAGCTCCTTGACCCGCAGCTGGTCCGGGCCCACGCCTTCGATCGGGCTGATCGCACCCTGCAGCACGTGGTACCGCCCGCGGAACTCCTGCGTCTTCTCGACGGCCACGAGGTCGCGGGGCTCCTCGACCACGCACACCACGGTTGCGTCCCGGCGATCGTCCGCACAGATGCCGCAGAGCTCACCCTCGCTGATGTTGAAGCACCGGCTGCACCACGCCACCCGATCCTTGGCCTCGGTGATGGCCCGGGCGAGCCGCAGCGCGTCGTCGCGTGAGAGCTTCAGCAGGTGGAACGCGATGCGCTGGGCGGACTTGGGCCCAACGCCCGGGAGCCGGCCCAACTCGTCGATGAGGTCCTGGACCGAACTGGCATAGATCGCCATGCAGCGGTCAGCCGCCGAGCAACCCACCCAGGTCGAGGCCGCCGAGGTCGAGCGACCCCTGCTGCAGCTCGTTGACCTGGGCGATGGCGTCGTGGAGGGCGGCGAGCACGAGATCCTGCAGCATCTCGACGTCGCCGGGGTCGACCGCGGCGGGGGCGATGGTGACCGACTGGAACTCGAGCGCTCCGGTGACCTCGATGCGCACGGCGCCGCCACCGGCCACCCCCTCGATCACCGTCTCAGCCGCCTCTTGCTGCGCAGCCAGCATCTGCTCCTGGACCTTGGCCGCCTGCTCGAACAGCGACCCCATGTCGAGGCCGCCGAGGACACCCGAGGGATCGGCACCCGGTGCGGCCGCGGTGTGCTCGAGGGCCGGCGTGACCTCGTCGGGCGTGATGGGGTGGTCGTCAGTCACGGAATCCTCCTGGGCCGGCGGTGTGGCCGGTCACTCGTCGGGGTTGATCAGCTCGGCACCGGGGAAGGCGGCCGTCAGGGCGTCGACGCCCTCCGGGGCCGCCGGTGCGTCCTCGAGCTCGTGGATGTCGCTGCCGAGGTCGTCGTATGACGGTTCGAGGTCTGCGGGAGCGCTCGAGCGTCCGCTGCGGGCCGCGCTGTCGGGCCGGGCGTCGTCGACGACCAGGCGCAGCCGGTAGGGCCGGCCGAGGTGCGTGGACAACGCCTGCTCGACGTCGGCTCGCTTCTGCTCGCACTTCTGGCGGTGCGCCTCGTTCGGAAAGGCGACCACGATCTCATCGCCGCTGGTCGCCACGATGTGCCCCGCCGAGTACATGGCCTTGGCCAGCCCGCCGAGCCGGGGCAGCACCGCGTCGACCCAGGCCGCCTCGACCTGATCGCGGCTCGCGTCCGCCACGGGGGTCGGCGCCGGCGCGAGCGCCACGACGTCCGGTGCCGCTGCGGGAGCGTCGGGAATGACCGGCTCGGGCGACGCCACGGGCGCTGCGGCGGCCTCGACCGGGGCCGGACGGCTGGTGGCCGCGACGTCGGCCTCGGCTGGCCGGGGACGGGTCGGCGGGGCCTCGCGCGGCGCTC
>JAODBM010000110.1 GCA_025463985.1 Acidimicrobiales bacterium | reverse complement strand
TGCGGGACCTGGCCGCGGCGATGGTCGCGACCGGCCAAGCCCCGGCCGCCGACCCGTTGCGGCACCTCGCCGACCGCCTCGACGGGCTCCTCCCGCCCGTCGTGGCTTCGGCATTGGCGGCGTCCGTCCCGGGCGCGCCGGCGGGCGCTACCGGGCCGGCGGTCGACCCGGCGGTCGAGGACGATCCGCCCGCGCCCCTGGGGGCTCCGACACTTTCGGTCGCGGCGGCCTCGGCCGCGGCAGTGGCGGCGTCCGTCCCGGCGGCCACGGCAGCTTTAGCCGCCGCGGCACCCGCACCCGTCGCTCCTGACGCTGAGGGCGCCGCGGTTCGGGGCGCGCTCGTCGACCTGCTGCAGCAGCTCGTGCCACCGGCAGGCCACGGTTCGCCGGCCGTGGCCGACGCCCGCGAGCGCCTCGACGTCCTGCTGGCATTGGCGTCACCGACCGGCACCTGGCCGAGCGCGGCGTCGCCCGGAGCCGCGCCCGCAGGCCACGACCTCGCCGCCAACGCCGCGCTGATCCTGGTCGTGCGCGGCCTGCTCGCGCGCACATCGGAGGCCGGCCTCGAGCTGCTCCCGGTGTTCCCCGCTCGCTGGTACGGCGGGCCGATCGACGTCCACGACCTCCCGACGGCTCATGGTCGCCTCTCCTACGCGGTGCGCTGGCACGGCACTCGACCGGCACTGCTGTGGGAGCTCACGCCCTTCCCCGACGCGGGCGAGGTGCGGCTCTCGATCCCGGGCCTCGACCCGGCGTGGTCCAGCACCGCGCTGCGGGGGGACGCGCTCCTCGCCCAGATGGCGCCGCCGGCCGGCTACGCGCCGGTGCAGGTGGTGGCCGAGCATCCCGACATCGATCCCGCCATGCGCCGGCCCGGCACCCGACCGGATGCGCCGCCCGAACCCCCGGTCGTCGACGAAGGAGGCACGTTCTCGTGACGGATCCGCCCGAGGACGATCGCCCGCCCGACCCGGAGCCCGAGCCGGCGTCGCAGCCGGGGCCGGGGCCGGGGCCCGGGCCGGAGCCGGGGTCGGAGCCGGGGTCGGCGCCGGCGTCGGCGTCGGCCAGCGACGGCAACCTCGTCGAGGTGCTCCTGGCCATCGGCGTCGACCGCGAGGAGATCGCGCGGGCCGAGGCCGACGGCTCGGTCGAACTGCTGGCCGTCGAGCACCTCGTGCTGCCCGACCCGCCGATCTACGACCTGGCCACGCTCAGCAAGGCGACCGGCATGCCCGCCGAGCAGATCGTCGACCTGTGGCGCTCGCTCGGCTTCGCGGAGCCCGGGCCCCACGACCGCATCTTCACCGCGCCCGACGCCGACATGCTCCACACGGTGGCCGGGTTGATGGAGTCGGGCATCGTCGAGCCCGACCTCACCGTGCAGATGGCCCGCGTGATCGGGTCGTCCATGGCCCGCGTGGCCTCGGCGGTGGTCGACGCCATCGATCCCGCGGACCCCATGCTCGAGATCGGCCGCGACACCGACTTCGCGGCCACCGCCGGCTCGCTGCTGCCGACCATGCCCCGGATCATGGACTACGTCTGGCGGCGGCACCTGCAAGCCGAGGCCCGCCGCCGCGTGTCCCGCTCGACCACGGGTGCCGACCCCGACCACAAGGCGGTCGGCTTTGCCGACCTGGTCGGGTTCACCGCGCTGAGCCAGCAGGTGTCATCCCACGAGCTGGCGGCCGTCGTGGACCGGTTCGAGACCATCGCCTACAGCACCGTCTCCTCACTCGGGGGCCGGGTCGTGAAGATGATCGGCGACGAGGTGATGTTCTCGACCGACGGCCAACGCGAGGCGGCCGAGATCGCGCTCACCCTGGCCGAGGCCTACGCCCGCGACGACGAGCTGTCCGACGTCCGGGTCGGGCTGGCCTGCGGACCCGTGTTGTCCCGCGAGGCCGACCTGTTCGGCCCGGTGGTGAACCGCGCGTCGCGGATCGTCGGCATCGCGTTCCCCGGCAGCGTGGTGGTGTCCGAGGAGGTGCACGACGCGCTCGCCGACGAACCATCGCTCTACTGGAAGTCGATCGGCCACCGGCACCTCAAGGACATCGGCCGCGTGAACCTGTGGGTGCTGCGCCGGGCCGGGCAGCACACGCCCAAGAGCAACGTCCAGAAGGCGGCGGCCCAGCGCACCGAACGCCGCGAGCGCGTGGTCGAGGAGATGGCCGAGCGCCGCGGCAGCCGCAAGGACCGCCGCGCCGCCGACCCGGGCCCCGACCCCACCTGACCCGCCCCGCGGGAGCCCCCAGAAACCGGAGGCCATGACCGACCGGATCGGTGGGGCACTGCCTCAAGATTTGCGCCGAGGCATGGCCTGTCCGTCGGGGTGGGACGGTGCCTTCGCGACAAACCCGAGGCCATGACCGACTGGATCGGTGGGTCATTGCCTCGGGATTTGCGCCGGCGGCCCGCCGGGGCGGGTCAGGCCTCGTCGAGGGCGACGGTCTGGATGCCCCAGGGGCGGAGCGAGAACGACCCGTCGAACGGGGCGGTGGCGCGGTGCCGCAGGTCGATCAGCCAGCCGGTGCGGCCGTCGAGGCGGACGCTGACCTCGTGGTCGGTCGGGTTGAACGTGCGCACCTCGAGGCGCCCGGCGACGCGCACCACCGACGACACCTCGGCACCGGTGACCCGCAGGGCCTGGCCGGACGCACTGCCGTCGCCGAGCGCCGGCGTGCCGCGGTGGCGGCCGACCAGCAGCGGGACCAGCGCGTCGTCGGCCACCGCGTAGGGGTCGCGGCCGGCGGTGTGCAGCGCGTAGGAGAGCACCTGGCGCCCCGCCATCTGAGCGCCCGGGGTCGGCGTCGGCGGGCCGGCGGGCACCGCTCGCATCGCCATCGGTGGCCCCGAGATCACGCCGGTGCAGCGCAGCAGCGTGATCGCGAGCGCGTGGGCGCGGCTGGCCTCGCCCTCGCCGCGCACATCGACCAGCTCGTACTCGCAGAGCCCCTCGTGCGCCACCGTGAGATCGCCGGCCACCACGAACCGGCGGGACGGGAACGTCGGGAGCCCCATCTCGGTCGGCCCGCCCTCGGCGGTCAGCCCGCGCTCGACGGTGCCGAACGCGCACTCGGCCCGCGACGACGCCGCCGGCTCGCGCAGCGGGAACCAGGTGCGCAGGCGGTGGTCGGTGGCGGTGTTGTCGACCTCGACGGTCACGCGCAGCAGGTCGTCGCCGGCGCGCAGCTCGAGCGTGGTGCGGACGGGGGCGACGACCTCGCCGGAGCGCTGCTGGCTGTCGGCGCGGGCCGGCCAGCGGTAGGTGGCGTCGATCACCACACGCCCACGGACGGGACCGGCCTCGACCACCGAGATCCGCACGGACTCGGGTCGGTCCACCACAGTGTCGACGGCCGGCGGCGACCAGTTGTAGGTGTCGCCGGCGTCGCCGTCGTCGACCAGGCGGCCATAGCCCGGCGTGCCGTCGATCGACCAGGCGCCGTCGGCGGCGTCGACCTCGACGCTCAGCAACCCGTTGGACAGCCCGCGGGCCGTGGCCTCGACGGGAGCGACGTCCAGCTCGGCGGGAGCCCACCCGCGCCACCCGAAGCCGGGCACGGCGACGGCGCGGGCCACGACCTTCTGGGTGGGCGTGCGGGTGATCTCGAGGTGGACGGGGCCGTCGGGGTGGGCGTCGGCCAGCTCGCGCAACCGGGTGCGCAGGTCGCGGGCGCTGACGGCGCGCGGGCGGCGGTCGGCGTGCAGCGTGATCACGAGCGCGCCCTCGTCGGCGCCCGTGCCCTCGACGATGCTGACCTCGCCGACCCGTACGTCTTCGCTCACCGCTCGCATCACGATCGGCACCGCAGTCCGCCGGGTCAGCGTGTCGACCCGCTCGCGCGCGGCTCGGCTGGAGAGCAGCTGGGTGCCGACCGGTGCCTCGTGGCCGGGCACGAGCAGCTCGACCACGCCGCTGCGGTCGCGATGGGTGGGGTTCACCACGACGAGCGGCTCGCCGCTGTCGACCAGCACGCGCGCCACGGCCCGATCGGCGAGCCCCTCGGCGATGCGGGTGGCCTCGGTGTAGCGGTGGACGACCGCGGCGTTCGTCTCGTCGATCGAGCAGGCGCAGATCGAGTCGTGCGCGCTGTTGCGGATGACGTCGATCCAGGCCCGGGCGAAGAACGCGTCGGGCCACGCGGCACGGGGCACGAAGAGGGCGGTGAGCGGCTCGGCCACCCGCTCGAGCGTGCGCTCGGCGCGGGCCGCGGCCTGCTTCACGTCCACCCGGTTCGACGCCACGCCCATCAGGAGGTTCGTGCGCGCCCCCGACCGCAGCTCGCCGTGCCACGACGGGAGGCCGTCGGTCGACGCGCCGGCCAGGTGCTCGGCCAGGGACGTGACGGTGAGGTGGTACTCGTGCTGCACCTCGTTGGCTTCCGCCACGACCCGGCCCAGCCACGACTGCGGCATGAGGTGGTCGGTGCCGTTCATCCAGAGCACCGGGTCGCCCACGAGCGCGCCCTGGTTCTGGCAGAAGTCGTCGATGCGATCGACGAGGTCCTTCGCGTCGGTCGGGAGCAGCGCGCCGTTGCTGTAGCCGTCGGAGAGGTATTCGGCCCGCACCGACGATCCGTCGGGCGCGATCCAGCGGAAGGCCTCGGCCTCGATGGCCGACGGCACGCCCCGCCACACCACGGCGTCGACGAAGCCGAACTGCGCGAGCATCTGCGGCATCTGCGCGACGTGGCCGAACATGTCGGGCAGGTAGCCGACCGGCATGGGGCCGCCCAGCTCGGCGGCGCGGTCGAGCCCGAGCTGCAGGTTGCGCACCATCGACTCGCCCGACACGAGGAACTCGTCCATCAGGATGTACCACGGCCCGACGCTCAGCCGCCCGGCCGAGGCGAGCCGGCGGATGCGGTCCCGCTCGTGCGGGCGCACCTCCAGGTAGTCGTCGATGACCGCCATCTGCCCGTCGAGCATGAAGTGCGCGTAGCCGGGGTCGGCCTCGAGCGCGGGCAGCAGCTGGTCGAGCAGCTCGACCAGCTGCATGCGGAACGTGGGGAAGGGCCGGTACCACTCACGATCCCAGTGGGTGTGGGGCACGATGTTCACCTGGCGAGCCATGGACGCCACGGTAGGTCGGGGGAGTGACAAGTACGGTCGGCGGCGTGTGCGACGTGCTGTGCGCTCTCGGAGACCGAACCGTGGACGGCGCCACGCTCTTCGCGAAGAACAGCGACCGCCCGCCCGACGAGCCGCAGGTGATCGAGTGGCATCCGCCGCGCCGGGAGGCCACGACGCGGGCCACCCACGTCGAGCTGCCCGGCCACGACGGGCCCACCCTCGGGTTCGTGGGCTCGCGACCGACCTGGATGTGGGGTGTCGAGCACGGCGTGAACGAGGCGGCGGTGGGCGCCGGCAACGAGACGATCTTCACCACGCTCGATCCCCGGCCGTTCCCGCCGGCCCTCGTCGGCATGGACCTCGTGCGCCTCGCGCTCGAGCGAGCGGCCAGCGCCGCGGCGGCCGTGGAGGTCATCACGACGCTGCTCGAGCGCCACGGCCAGGGCGGCTCGGGCCACCGGGACGCCGACCGGCCCTACTGGTCGTCGTTCATGGTCGCCGACCCGCGTGAGGCGTTCGTGATCGAGACCTCAGGCCGCGAGTGGATGGTCGAGGCGGTGGACGGCGCCCGGGCGATCTCCAACCGCACCACGATCCCGGCGTTCGACGCCGCTCACCGTCACCCGCGCCAACCGGTCGAGACGCTGGTCGACCCGCGCCTGCGTGCGAGCGACGCGCTGCTGGACGATGCCGAGCCGGTCGACCGGCATGCGCTGGTCGCCCACCTGCGCTCCCACGTCGGCGGCGACGACGGCTGGACCGTCTGCATGCACGTGCCGGGCGTCGAGGCGACGACCGCGTCGATGGTCGCCCGACTGCCCGCACCGGCCGACGGGCCGCCCGCGGCATGGTTCCTCCTCGGCTCGCCGTGCCGGTCGCTCTACGTTCCCGTGGTCGTCGGCGCCCCGGTCGGTGGGGTGCCGCCGTGGGAGCGCTTCGCCCAGCTCCGGGCCGCCGATCGCGCTGCGCTCGACCGCCTCGAGGCCGCGCTCGACGACCGGTTCGCGAGCGGGGCGGGGCCGGCCTGGAACGCCGCTGCGTGGTCCGCGGTCGCCCGGGCCCTCGACGCGCTGGCCGTCGAGCAGCGGCCGGCCCCCGCGTCCTGAGCGTTAGCGTGAGACGTCACTGCCGCCACATGGCGCTGCGTCGTTCGCGGCGGACGTCGTCGAAGGGGAACGTCACGGGGAGCACCTCGTTGTCGCTGCGACGGCGCAGGCGGTACCCCCGGTCCGCCACCTCCTCGACGGAGAAGCCGGGCACCCACGACCGGTCGTAGCCGGTCCGCACCTCGACTCGAACCCCCGGGAGCAGCGATCCTTGCAGCGGCGTGCGCGGCTCGGGCCCCTCGCTCATGGGCGGGAGCCTATGCGTCACCCGTTCGACGGGGGTCGATCGGGTGAGCGATCGGGTGAGCGGTCGGGCGCGATCAGCCGAGGCGGACGAAGGTCGGCGTCACGACGACCTCCGAGCGCACGCTGTTCGCGATGTAGCACTCGCGGTGCGCGACCTCGCACAGGTGGCCCAGCCGAGCGTCCGACACGCCGCGAGCGTCGGGCGCGGGCGCCGCGATCGTGATGTGCGGGCGCAGCTCGATGCGCGTGATCGACATCGGCCGCACGCCGGCGGGCATGAACGCCTCGGCCTCGTCTTGGTAGTCGACCACGTCGATCCGCGCTCGCGCCGCGACCGCCAGGAACGACAGCAGCTGGCACGACGACGCCGCGGCCACCAGGAGCAGTTCGGGGTTGAGCCGCAGCGGGTCACCGCGGAACGACGGGTCGGCGCTCAGGTCGAGCGGCGCGGCCGCCGGCGGCGCCGAGATCTCGTGCCTGCGGTCGTAGGCGTCGTAGCCGACCGCCGTCGAACCGGCCCACGCGAGCCGCGTGCGGTAGACGTGGGTGCCGTCGGTCATAGCTCGGTCGGCGCCACCAGCTCGACCTCGAACCGGTCGGCGTCCTCGAGGTAGACGGCGAACGAGCCCGGTGCCGGAGCGTGCAGCTGCGCGTCGGCACCGATCTGTGACCAGCCCTTGTCGTGCGCCTCGGCCGCGATGCTCTCGGCCTCTCCGGGTGAGGCCACCGAGAAGGCGAGGTGGTTCATGCCGGGCCGCAGCCGTGAGTGCAGCATGCCGGGCACCATGTCCGGCGACTGCTCGAGGACCAGGCGGAACGTGCCGTGCTGCCACATGCGCCCGGTCTCCCAACCGCCCGCGGAGGCGAAGCCGATCCGCTCGAGCAGCCAGCCCCAGGAGTCCGAGGCGCGGCTGAGGTCGGGGACCCAGATCGTGACGTGGTGGATCGTCATGCGCGCCCGAGGCCGGCGCAGACCAGCGCGGCGAGCCCGAGCGCACGGCCGGCACGCGCCGCGTGGGCGGGCGGGAACGCGAACGCCTGCCCGCGTCCGAGCACGCTGCCGAACGAGCCCAGCGACAGGATCGAGGCCGCGGATCCGACGGAGAGGATCGAGCCGGCGGACCCGACGGACAGGATCGAGCCGGCCGAGCCGAGCGACAGGATCGACCCCGCCGAGGCCACCGAGAGGATCGATCCGGCGGACAGCGCGGACAGGTCGCTGGACACCGAGAGCAGCGACCGTCGTGAGTCGATCGACCCGCCGTCGCGTCCGAACCGGTCGACCACCGCTGCCGTGCGCACCGAGTCACCGTACCGTCCGGCGCGACGACGGCCGCTGAACTTCTTCTGTTCGCGAGGGGTGGGCGGGGTGCGCGGCCTACCCTCGGCGCATGGTCGCGACGTCGAACACCCTCGACGAGCTCGCCGAGGTGCCCGACGTCGAGCCGCCTCGTTCGCGACTCGGCGCGTGGGTGATCGTGCTGGTCGTGGTCGGCGTCGGCCTGCGGGCCTGGATCTCGTGGGGCAGCCACCTCGGCATCCCCGACGCCGACGAAGCCGTCTCGGCCAACATGGCCCGCGCCGTGCTCCACGGTCACCTTCCGGCCTTCTACTGGGGCCAGAACTACGGCGGCACCGGCGAGACCGTGCTCATCGCGGGGGCGTTCCGCGCTCTGGGCGCCTCCGCCGCGTCGCTGCGCGTCGCGCCGTTCGGCCTCGCGATGGCCGCGGTGTGGCTCACCTGGCGCATCGGCCGACGCGCGCTCGGTGCGCAGGCGGCGCGCATCGCCACCGGCTTGGCCGCCATCTGGCCGCTGGGCAGCGTGTTCTGGTCCACCCGGGCGCGCGGCTTCTACGGCGTCGGCCAGGTGCTGAGCCTCGCCACGGTGCTGCTCGCGGTCCGCTTGGCCGACCAGGACGAGCCCGTCGCCTCGCGCCGCCGCGACTGGCTCCTGCTGGGGCTCGTGGTGGGCGCGGCGTGGTGGACGTCGCCCCTCTGCATGGTCGTCGTCGTCCCCGTGCTGCTGTGGTTGCTCGCGACCCACCGGCCGACCCTGCGCGACGCCGCCCTTGCCACGATCGCCTTCGCGGTCGGCGCCCTCCCGTGGCTCGTGTGGAACGTCAGGAACGGGTGGGCCTCGCTCACGCCGCTGCCGCAGATCCAGGACCACAACGGCTACGTCGATCACCTCCACGTCTTCGCCGTCCGCGGCATCCCCCTCGTGCTCGGGCTGCAGTCGCCGCTGCGGCCGGGCTGGATCCTCGGCCGGCTCGTCGGGCCGCTCGTGGCGCTCGCCGTGCTGGTCTGGCTGGCTTGGGTGAGCCGCCGCCTCCGCGGACCGGCGCGCATGCTCGTGCTGGTCGCGCTGGCGTATCCGTTCCTGCTGGCGCTCAGCCCGTACTCGTGGTTCCTCGAGGACACCCGCTACCTCTACCTGCTCAACCCGTTGCTGGCGCTCCTGGTCGGGGCCGGGCTCGCCCGCTACCGAGCCGGGGTCGCAGGAGGAGCGCTGGTCGCGGCGCTCGTGCTGTCGCTCGTGAGCTTCCGGTCGATGGACGCGCACAGCCCGCTCGACGTGCGGCCGCTGGCGCGGGCGCTGGAGGAGCGCCACCTCGACCGCGTTGCCGCGGACTACTGGATCGCCTACCCCCTCGACCTGGCCACCCGGGGCCGGGTCGTCGGGACGCCCATCAGCGGTGCGATCCGCTCGCAGGCGGCCGCTGAGCACGTGCGGCGCGGGGCGCGGGTGGCCGTGGTCGTCGCCGCCGGCTCGCCCGACGAGCGCCGGTTCCTGCAGTTCATGCAGGGCCACCCGATCATCGACACGTTCGCGGTCGACGCCTTTCACGTCACGGTGGTGGGCCGGCCGGACGCGGCGCGCCTCATCGGCACCGGGTGATCGCAGGGCCGGGCTGGCGCGCTCGGCTCGGCGCCCCGAGTAGGTTCGGGCCGTGGCCGCCCCGACCGCTCCGATGCTCCGCAAGGCGTTGAAGCGCCGGGCGCCCGGGCTCTCGGTCGAGCGTGAGCTGTGGGCCGCGGGCCACGAGGTGCTCGTCGGCATGGACGAGGTCGGCCGCGGCTCGTGGGCCGGACCCCTCACGATCGGCGCCGCGGTCCTGCCGGCGGACCGGCGGGTCAACAAGGTCCGCGACTCCAAGCAGCTCACCGAGCGCGAGCGCGAGGCCCTGTTCGACCGCATCGCCGGCTGGTGCGTGGCCTGGTCGATCGGCCACGCGAGCGCGCGTGAGTGCGACGAGCTCGGCATGTCCGAGGCCCAGCGGCTGGCCGCCCGCCGCGCGCTCGACGGGCTCGGCCTCGTGCCCGACCAGGTGCTGCTCGATGGCAACTGGGACTTCGTGGGCGGCGGCAACACCCGCAAGATCGTGAGGGGCGACGCGTCGTGCCTGTCGATCTCGGCGGCGTCGATCCTGGCCAAGGTCACGCGCGACCGCATCATGCGGGCCGAGGCCGTCCACTACCCGCCATACGACTTCGAGTGGAACAAGGGCTATCCGTGCCCCCGCCACAAGATGGCGCTGCGCGGCCTCGGCCCGAGCGCCATCCACCGCCACAGCTGGGCGTTCATGGACGACATCCCGTGGACCGGCGCCAAGCGCACCTTCCCGCCCTCGGCCCAAGGCACCCTGTTCGCCTGACCGGCCCGTCAGCTCACGAGCAGGTCGCCGAGCTCGTCGCGCAGGTCGAGGAAGCGCGGGTCGCGCTTCACGGTGGGCCCGCGGTTCGCGCCGAACGGCACGTCGATCACGGCGCTCACGTGGCCCGGCCGCGAGGCGAGCACGTAGATGCGCTGCGAGAGGTAGATGGCCTCCTCCACGTCGTGGGTGACCATCAGGATCGTGGTGCCGGTGCGGTGCCAGACCGACAGCAGGAAGTCCTGCATGTGGCGCTTGGTCTCGGCGTCGAGCGCACCAAACGGCTCGTCGAGCAGCAGCACGTCGGGCTCGGGGCCGAGCGCACGCGCGATCGCGACGCGCTGCCGCAAGCCACCCGAGAGCTCACGGGGGAGCGAGCCGGCGAACTCCCGCAGCGACATGATCCCGAGCAGCTCGTCGACCCGTTCGCGGCGCCGCGCCTTGGGCCAGCGCGCCACCTCCAAGCCGAACTCGATGTTGCGGGACACGCTGAGCCATGGGAACAGCGAGTACGCCTGGAACACCATGCCGCGGTCGGCGCCGGGGCCGATGACGAGCTCGTCGTCGATGCGCACCTCGCCCTCGGTGGTCGGCTCGAGGCCGCCGATGATCGACAGCAGGGTCGACTTCCCGCAGCCGGACGCGCCGAGCAGGCACACCAGCTCACCGTGGTCGACGTGCATGTCCACGCCCTCGAGCGCGGCGATCGAGGCCTTGCGGCCGGTGAACGTCTTGCTCACGCCGCGCACCTCGAGCTTCTTGTGCAGCGTCATGGCCGGGCCCAGGCCGCGAGGCGGTTGCGCAGCGCGCGCAGGGCCAGATCGCTGATCAGGCCGATCACGCCGAACACGATCAACAGGGCGAACATCGTGTCGACGGCCCGGAAGCGCTGCGCCAGGTTGATCTGGTAGGCGAGGCCCTTCTGCGCGGCCAGCAGCTCGGCCACCACGAGCATCAGCCAGGCGGCGGCCAGGTTGATGCGGGCGACGTCGATGATGCCGGGCCACGAGTGCGGCAGGATCACGCGGCGCAGGATGGTGCGCCGTCCGGCGCCGAGGGTGTACGCCGCGTTGAGCATCTCGCGGGGCACGTTGCGGGCCACGTCGGCGATCATCAGCACGTTGTAGAAGACCGTGCCGACGGCGATGAGCCAGATCTTCGGGCTCTCGTCGATGCCGAGCCACAACAGGAACAGCGGCGTCAGCGCGGTGGCGGGGATGTAGCGCAGGAACCCGAGCTGCGGTTCGAGGAACGCCTCCACCGACGCGAACGACCCGATGGCGATGCCGAGCACGATGCCCAGCGCCACCGAGATGCTGTAGCCGATGGCGACGCGCTGGGCCGAGGCCGCGAGGTCCGATCGAAGCGTGCCGGCCGACCACATCTGGCTCAGGGCGTGCCACGTGCGGGCCGGGCTCGGCACGAGCACCGACGAGCCGGCCTGGGGCCGGTAGGCCGCGTAGGCCCAGAGGGCGAACACCGACGCCACGCCCAGCACCCCGAGCACGATCCGCCAGCGGACCGCGAGCTCGGTGCGGATGCCGAGCAACGTCGACGGTCGGCGGCCCCGGGTGCGCAGCGCGGGCGCCCGGTCGGACGCGTCCGCGTCCGCTACCACCGGCGCGCTCCCGACAGCCGTTGGGTCCACCGCCGTCACGCGCCGGCCTTGTGTGCCTTCACGTAGGCGCTGGTGAACTCGGGGGCGAACAGACCGTCGAGGGGGGCTTCGTTCTTGGTGAGGCCGGCCGACACGAGGAACGGGTTGATGCGTCGGGCCATCTCGGGCAGCGAGGTCGGGTCGCCCTTGCGGTCCTGGAAGGCGTCGAGCGCCTTGGCCGGCGAGAAGATCGTGGTGCCGGCGGCGAGCGAGTCGTACTCGGTGACCGACAGGCCCGCCTTCTTGGCCATGATCGCCGTGGTGCCAGCCGGATCGGCCTTGATCGCGGCGAGCGTGGCGTACCAGGCGTCGACCAGCTTCTGCATGTCGCCGGGGCGGTCCTTGTAGGCGGCCTCGGTGGCCACGAGGTGGTCGGGGATCACGCCCGGGAACTGCTTCGAGCTGAACACGACGTGCGAGCCCGGCCGCTTCAGCGCCTGCACGGTGAAGGGGGCGAACACGGCGGCGCAGTCGAACTGGCCGCCGGCGAAGCCCGCGGCCGCGGCGTCGGTCTTGACGCCCTTGAAGCTGATGTCCTTGTCGGTCAGGCCCTTCGTGGCCAGGCCCTGCAGCAGGAGGAACTGGTCGACCACGCCGGCTTCAGCGGCGATCGTCTTGCCCTTGAGGTCGGCGATGCTCGTGATCGACTTGTCGCAGATGATCGCGTCGTTGCCAGTCGAGTTGTCGTTGACCACCACGACCTTCTGCTTGCTGCCGGCGGCCACGCCGAACAGCGTGTCGTTGAGGGTCTGCGCGTTGACGTCGATCTTGCCGGCCACCAGCGCGTCGAGCGACGCCGTGTAGTCGGCGAAGTACACGAGCTTGACGTTCAAGCCGGCCTTCTCGAACTGCTTGGTCTGGTCGGCCACCGCCAGCGGGAACCAGCCGGGCCACGCGCTGTAGCCGATCGTCAGAACCTTGCCGCTCGATGCGGGAGCGGTGCCCCCGGCCGCGGTGGTGGCGCTGCTGCCCTTGCTGCTGCTGCCGCAGGCGGCCAGCACGCCGGCCAGGACCAGGCTCGCGAGGGCGGTACCGATGGTGCGGCGGGTGCCGTGGGACAACGTGGGCTCCTCGGGACGGTCACCGGCGACGGGCGTCCCCGGATTGCGTTGCACCGTAAGGAGGGCGTGTTTCCATCTCGTTTCACTGTCGCGAACGGGCGGTGACTGTTTCGAATGGTTATTGAAAGTCGATCCGGTCCGCGGCCCGGCGGACGCGGTCGAGGCGAGAGGGCGCGGCCACGAGGCCGCCGACGACGAGGTCGGCGACCGCAGCCCCCACCGCCTGCGGTTCGCGAGCCGTGCCCAGCCGGAACCAGTTCTGCACGCCCTCGTCGTTCGACAAGATCGTCATCGCCGTGAGCACGGGGTCGACGTCGCGGAGGTGGCCGTCGCTGATGCCATGGCGGACCCACGCCTCGATGAGGCCCTCGAGGGTGGCCCGCTCGGTCCAGTACTCGGCGAAGCCGGCCGGGTCGCGCGCGGCGATGCGGTGGATCTCGTTGATGTCGAACGGCAGCGCGCAGAGGGCCACCACATCGGCACGCACGAACCGGTAGATCTGCACTGCGGCCGGGCCGCCGTCGTCGGTGATGCGGCGGGCGAGCTCGAGCGGCACGACGTTGGCGCGGGCCACGAGCGCGGCGACGATCTCCTCCTTGCGGTGGAAGTAGTAGTAGAGCGACGACTGCTTGAGGCCGGCCTCGGACGCGATGCGCGACATGGCCGTGCCCCCCACGCCGAGCAGGCCGATGAGCCGGCTGGCGGCGGCCAGGATCTCGTCGGTCGGGTCGCCGACGAGGGGGCGCGAGTTGGAGCGGGGGCGGCCGATGCGACGGGGGTTGGGGCCGGTCGCCGGGGAGGTCACCGGCCGATCGTACCGGCCGCCGGACGCTCGCTCGTCGCCTGTTACCTGCGCGTGAACATGCATGAGCGGGGCTTGCGAGCCCGCCTCGGAGCGGTCACGATGCGGCCTGTTTCGATGTTCCATCGAAAAGTCTGCGGCCGATTCGCGGGAGGACGCATTGGAACCCACGCCAGCGCCCGAGGTGGCCACCGACACCCTGGCCGCGGCGCGCGAGCACGCGCGGCGGCAGGCCGGCGCGGCCGCGCCGACGCAGGCGACGGTGCCCGTGTCGGAGGCGGTCGACCTGCCGCCCGGCGTGGACGCCGCGAGCGCGCGCTGGGACGAGACCCTCGGTGCCGGTGGCTACGCGGCGCGCCGGATCACGCGGGGGACGGTGCTGCGCATCGTCGACGAGACCGGCGACACCTGCGTGAACCTGCAGGTGGTCAACGCGCACCGCACGATTGAGCGGCTGAACCCCGCCGACACCGTGAAGGTGCAGTGGCAGGCGTACCTCGCGGCGGGCGCGTTGTTGCTGTCGGACATGGGTCGGGTGCTGATGACGGTGGTCGCGGACACCAGCGAGCGGCACGACGCACTCTGCGGGCACAGCAACCGACGTCGCAACGAGGTCCGGTACGGCGATGGAACCGTCCACGGCCCGCACCCCAACGTGCGCGATCTGCTCGCCCTTGCGGGCGCGCGCTACGGGCTCGGGCACCGCGATCTCACCGCCGGCGTGAACCTGTTCGCCGGCGTGCGGGTGCACGACGACGGCGCGCTCGAGCTGCAACCGCCGACGGGCCGACCAGGCACGGTGGAGCTGCGCGCCGAGCTCGACGTGATCGTGCTGCTGGCCGTCGGTCCCCACCCGCTCGACGACCGCCCCGAGGGTGCTGCGGGGCCGGTGCGGGTCACCGCGTGGGCCGCGCCGCGGCCCGAGCCCGACCCGTTCCGGTCGACCAGCCCCGAGCGGCAGCGGGCGTTCGAGAACACCGAGCACCACCTGCTGGAGCTGACGTGATGAGCGACCGCGCGGTGATGCACGACGAGGTGCTCGAGGCTCGGGCCGCGTGGGCGCACCTCGTGCGCGAGGGGGAGACCCTGCGCATCGTCGACCTCGGCGGCAACCAGGCGGTGGACTGCCTCTTCTACGACGCCGCCGACCCCACCGAGCGCTACTCGGCGGCGGACACGATCGCCGCGCAGCGCAACATCTTCCTGGTCGCCGGCAGCGAGCTGCGCTCCAACGAGGGCCGGGTGATGCTGACCGTCACCGCCACGACCTGCGCGTTCCACGACACGATCGGTGGCGCGTGCAGCCGAGAGTCCAACACGCTGCGCTACGGCCGCCACACGCTCCACCAGCACGCCTGCGTCGACAACTTCCTCGCCGCCGGCGCCCGGTTCGGGCTCACCAAGCGCGACCTCGTGTCCAACATCAACTGGTTCATGAACGTCCCGGTCGGTGCCGACGGCACGCTCGGCATCGTCGACGGCATCTCGGCTCCCGGCCTGTACGTGGACGTGCACGCCGAGCGCGACGTGATCGCCCTGATCTCCAACTGCCCGCAGGTCAACAACCCGTGCAACGGGTTCGACCCGACGCCGGTGCAGCTCACCGTCCTGGCCGCCGGCGGATGAAGTTGGAGGTGCTGGCCGGCGGCCCGTCGACCACCGTCCAGGACGTGCCTGGCCGGGTCGGGTACTGGCACGTCGGCGTGCCGCCCAACGGGCCGATGGACGACCTCTCGCACCGGCTGGTCAACCGCGTGGTCGGCAACGCGAGCTCGGCCGCCGCGCTCGAGCTGACGGGCGCGGGCCTCACGCTGCGCGGCACCGAGCCGACGGTGATCGCGCTCGGGGGAGCGCCGATGCCGTTGCGGGTCGACGGCCGACCCCAGCCCCCGTGGGCGCCGGTGGCGGTCCCGGTCGGCGCGGTCGTCGAGGTGGGCGCGACCTCCGGTCCGGGGCTGCGGGCCACGCTCGCCGTGCGGGGCGGCCTCGACGTCCCGACCTATCTCGGCAGCCGGTCGACGTTCACGTTGGGCGGGTTCGGCGGGCACGAGGGCCGAACGCTGCGCGCCGGCGACGTGCTCGGCCTGGCCGACGACGTCGATCCCGCGGCCGTGCCCGGCCCGCTCGCACCCGGCATGGCCCCGGCGCTCGGGTCGGAGTGGCGCATCGGCGTGCTGATCGGCCCGCACGCCGCCCCCGACTTCCTCACCGCGCCCGGCCTCGATGCGCTGCTGCGCACGGTCTGGCGGGTGCACTACAACTCGGCCCGCACCGGCGTCCGGCTGTCGGGCCCGAAGCCGCGCTGGGCCCGTCCCGATGGCGGCGAGGCCGGGCTGCACCCGTCGAACATCCACGACACCGGCTACGCGATCGGCGCCGTCGACATCACCGGCGACATGCCGATCCTGTTGGGTCCGGACGGTCCGAGCCTCGGCGGCTTCGTCTGCCCGGCGGTCGTGGCCGCGTCCGAGCGCTGGAAGCTCGGTCAGCTCCGGCCCGGCGACGCCGTGCGCCTGGTGCCGTGGACGGTGGCCCAGGCGGCGGCGGCCGATCGGGCCCGCGTCGC
>JAODBM010000100.1 GCA_025463985.1 Acidimicrobiales bacterium | reverse complement strand
CCGTCGGTGGCGAGGAGGCGGGCATCGGCGGGCACCGCGCGGCGGGTGAGGCTCGCGAGGCGGGCCTCGACGCCGCTGCTGGCATGCGATCCGGCGGCGGCCGCTGCCGCGCCCGCCTCGGTCCCCGCACCCACCGCGACCACGACCGCCTCGGCGTCGCCGACGGCGATCACGGTGCCGTCGTAGAGCATCGAGGTGCGCTCCGCGATGAGCGGGTGCTGCACGGGTTCGATCGACTTCGTCACCGGGATCGACTCACCGGTGAGCGACGACTCGTCGACCTCGAGGCCGTCGGTGGCGAGGAGGCGGGCATCGGCGGGCACCGAGTCGCCGCTGGCGAGCGTGAGGAGGTCGCCGACGGCGAGGTCATCGACCGAGACCACGACCAGCTGTCCCTCCCGGCGCACGCGCACTCGTTGGCCGGACGACTCCTCGAGGGCGCGCACGGAGCGGTCGACCCGCCATCGCTGCACGCCGCCGATCACGGCGTTGACGAGGGTGACCGACCCGACGATGGCGGCATCGGTCGCAGAACCCACCGCGCCCGCGACGGCGGCGGCCCCGGCCAGCACCGGCGTGAGCGGGTTGGCGAGCTCTTCGACCATCGCCGCCGGCAGGGACAGCGCCGCGGCCACCTCGGCCGGTCGGCGGGCCAACGCGTCGCGGCGCGTGAGGCCCTTGGGCGAGCTGCCGACGAGCGCGAGGACGGCGGCGCCGTCGAGCTCGTGCCACGGCGGTGGGGGGATGCTCACGGTCGGTGGGAGCCGCGCCAGCGTCCAGGCCACGCGCAGCCCGTTGGCCTGCGCGGCGAGGGAGGCGACGTTGACGGCCAGGTGGGCCCGCCGAGCGCCTTCGGGCCGCGGCGTCGAGAGACCGAGCACGACGGCGACGCTCGAACCGGCCAGCGCGAACGCTGCGCTCTGCCGGCTCACCTCGTGCGCGACCGCGCCGATCTCGATGAGGCGGAGTGCGTCAGCGGGCGCGGGGCAGATGACGTCGGCAGACCACGGGACGGCACCGTCGGGCAGCAGCCCGACCGCCACGTCGGCGGCGGCGAGAGCGGTCGCGTCCGGGGACACGAGCGCCACGACGCAGCCGTCCTCCTGCAGCATCCGGACCGATGAGAGCGCGTCGTCGTCGAGGCGAAGGTCGGCACCGAGCGCGGCGACGAGCACGTCGTCGCCGAGCGCCGCCGTCATCCACCCGGCGTCGTGGGCCGCGTCCACCATGGCGACCAGGTGCGGGTCGAGCCGCTCGTCGACGGTGACGACGGCGACGGGGTGGCCCGCGCGACGCAGGACCAGAAGCGGCTCGTGCTGGTCGCGCACGGCGCGGCGGACATCGAGCCGGCGGCGCAAGGGGCTGCTCTGCGGCAAAGGCCGGAGCTGCCACGGGCCACGCTGTCGGGGGCGCTGCGGATCGAAGAGGGCGCGCACCGCCTCATGCACCTCAGCGAGATCGTGGTCCGCCGCCCCGTCGAGGAGGACGATCCGGCCGGGGTGCGCGGTGGCCGCCGCCAGCGCGCCGTCGAGGACCAGGCAGTCCACGCGATCGAGCCGCCGGAGCGCGCCGGGATCCATGCTGAGCACGCCCCGCGCCGCGAGGAACCGGTCGACGTGCGCGGCGAAGACCTCCCGTCCCTGGACGGCGGCCTTGGGCGACGCGGCCACGAGCGCGGTCAGGCCACGGCGAACGTCGGCCGTGGCCACCGCCGTCACCGCGAAGCCGCCGAAGCCCGCGATGGTCGCGCTCTTTGCGTACTGCTCGATCGGGCCCTCGGGCAGCGGCACCGGACGCGCCGGCGCGTCGACCGCGGCGACCGAGCCGCCGCCGGCGTTGAGCGTGGCCTCGACCCGGTGCCACAGCGACCGGCGCGCGAGGTGCTCGGCGACGATCGAGGCCCGGACCGTGGCGTCGACGACAAGGCCGACCGGCCCCTGGGCGAACCCGTGGGTGACCGCGTTGATGGTGGCCAGTGCGACGTGGGCGCTCGTCGGGCCCAGGATCTGGGTGGCGGCCCGCCGCACATGGGGCTCGGCTTGCGCCAGCGAGACCATCGCCGCTGTCTCCACCGGGAGGCGGGCGAGTCGCAGGACGCGGCCCGCGACCGCGACCCCGAGGGATGCGCCGTCCACGGCGAGCGCCCCGACCTCGCGCCAGATGGGCTCGGTGTCCGCCGGGTGGTCCGGCGCGACGCGGAGCGGTTCGTCGAACACGCCGTGACGCCGCTCGACGTCCTCGACCGTCCCGACCAGCTCCTCGAACGGCGTGTCCTCGTCGTGGGCCACGACCACGCGCCCGGTCACGCCGTTGACGGCGGCCGAGCGCACACCCTCGACGTCGCGCAGCGCCGCCTCGGTCTCCGCCGCCAACGCCCGCCCCGCATCATCAGGGCGGTGGACGCCCCGCACCTCGATGTGGGCTCTGCCGTCGGACCGCCAGGTGTGCCGGCGATGGCGCTCGGAGAGCCGGCGCAGGGGGCGTAGGGGTCCCACGAGGTCGATCACGGCTGGTCCCCCGGGAGCCCGACGGGGTCATGCAACGGTGCTGACCGCCGGTTCGTCGACCGCCGGACGGGTGGGGACGACGCGGGCCGGACGTGGCCGCCGCCGCGACGCGAGGGGCGGGAGCCGCACCGGGGTGACCTGCTCGGCCAGAGCGGCGAGCGCCCGAGCGATCCGTTCGGCGGCAGCGGTGATCCGGCGTTCGCGGGCGAGCATCGCCCGCCATCCCAGCAGCCGTCGATGCGCTCCGAGAGGATGCTCAGCGTCCTCGCGGGAAACGCCGGATGACCACTTGGTGCCGCCCGGCTCACCTCTCGCTCGGCTGCTCGGCCCGGGAAGGCCCGGCCATCGTCGCCGGCTCGGACTCGCTCCCCGCCGCTGAGCGCTGCTCGACCCGGTCGGCCACGGCCCGGGCTGCCCCGCCGGCGCCGCC
>JAODBM010000096.1 GCA_025463985.1 Acidimicrobiales bacterium | reverse complement strand
GGCGGCGCCGGTCCCCTCCACGGCTGCGCGCTCGCCGACGCGCTGGGCGTCGCTGCGGTCGTGGTGCCGCCGCGCGCCGGCGTGCTGTCGGCGGTCGGGCTGCTCGCGGCACCGCGCCAGCACGACGTCGTTCGCAGCTGGCCCGGCCTCGCCGACCTCTGCGGCTTGGACGCGGCCCTGGCCGAGCTGGCCGCAGAGGTCGTGCGCGCCGTCCCCGGCGCCGAGGTCGAGACGGCTGTCGAGTGCCGCTACCTCGGCCAGAGCCACGAGCTGCGGGTGCCGACGGTCGCCGACTTCCCGGCCGAGCACGTCCGGCGCAACGGCTACGACCGACCGGACACCGCGGTTGAGGTGGTCGCGCTGCGCGCCGCCGCTCGGCTCGCATCGCCGCTGGACGTCGGCGACCTCCCGCCGGTCGTGCGCCGCGCGTCGGTCGGTCCCGTCGTGATCGCTGAGCCCGACTGCACCGTCTGGATCCCCGCCGGCTGGCGGGCCGACCCCGATCCGTCGACCGGCGCCCTCGTCCTGCGCCGCACGACCGACCCCAGCGCGTGAGCGACGCCGCTGACCTCGCCGTGCTGATCGCTCGGCTGACCGGCGTGGCCGACGAGATGGGGGCGGTGCTGCGGCGAGCCGCGTTCAGCCCGAACATCAAGGAGCGCGCCGACTGCTCAGCCGCGCTCTTCACGCCGGACGGGACGCTGCTCGTCCAGGCCGAGCACATCCCGGTGCACCTCGGGTCGATGCCGGCGTCGGTGGCGGCCGCCATCGAAGCATGCGGCGACGACCTTGCCCCCGGCGATCAGGTGATCCTCAACGATCCCTTCGCGGGAGGGACCCACCTCAACGACGTGACGCTGGTGGCGCCGGTCCACCGCGCCGACGGCCGGCTCGTCGGCTGGGTCGCCAACCGCGCCCACCACGCCGACCTCGGCGGCGCGGCGCCCGGATCGATCCCCGCTGACGCCATCGAGATCCAGCAGGAAGGGCTGCGCATCCCTCCGGTGCGCCTGACGCCCGAGGTCCGCACGCTGCTGGTGGCCTCGTCCCGCACGCCCGAGGAGCGGGCCGGCGACCTCGACGCGCAGGTGGGCGCCAACCGCCTCGGGCGCGCACGCTTCGCGGCGCTGGCCGACGCCCCGCTCGACGACGTCGTGGCCTACGGCGAGCGGCGGATGCGCGCCGCGCTCGCGGCGGCCGACGACGGCGTGTGGACCTTCAGCGACGTGCTCGACAGCTTTGGTCCGACCGCCGAGCAGCAGCACCCGACCACGATCCGGCTCGCGGTGCGGATCGACGGCGACGAGATCACGTTCGACTTCGCGGGGACCGACCCCCAGCGCCGCGGCAACGTCAACGCGGTCGAGGCCGTGACGGTCAGCGCGGTCGCGTGGGCGCTGCGGTCCGTGCTCGACCCGACCATCCCGGCGAACGGTGGCGCGCTCCGGCCGGTGCGCGTGCTGGTCCCCGCCGGGTCGGTGGTAGCAGCCCGCCCCCCGGCCGCCGTCGGCGCCGGCAACGTCGAGGTGAGCCAACGGGTCGCGGACGTCTGCCTCGGCGCCCTCGCGCAGGCGCAACCCGGTCGGGTCCCCGCGGCATCGCAGGGCACGATGAACAACGTCCTCATCGGCGGCGCCGGCTGGGTCTACTACGAGACCATCGCCGGCGGCCAGGGCGGCCGACCCCCCATGCCTGGCTCCCGCTCGACGGGCGGCGTCGCCGGCCAGTCCGGCATCCACACGGCCATGACCAACACCAAGAACACGCCCGTCGAGGCGCTCGAGCGGGCGTTCCCGCTGCGGGTGCGCCGCTACCGGTTGCGGCGGGGGAGCGGCGGCGCCGGCTCGGCGCCGGGCGGCGAGGGGATCGAGCGCGACCTCGAGGTGTTGGAGGACGTGACGGTGTCGCTGATCACCGAGCGCCGGGTCTCCCAGCCGTGGGGCCTGGCCGGCGGCGGGCCGGGCGCCGTCGGTGAGAACTGGCTGCTGCCGAGCGGCGACGAGGCGCGGGCCGAGCGCCTGCCGGACAAGTGCACCGTGCAGCTCGTCGCGGGCGACGTCCTCCGCATGCTCACGCCCGGCGGCGGGGGTTGGGGCGAGCCCAGAGCGTGAGCGCGAGCGGGCCGCTCGCCTGAGCGGGTGCCGGAGCGGCGTGCCGCTCCGCCTTCCGCCCCGCCGGCCGTCTAGCCTCCGCGCCAGGGCTCAGGGTGCTGGGGGTCGCGATGAAGCTCGCTCGCGCAGGCGAAGCTCGGCGACCGGGGTGGCCTAGGCGGATGCGGAGCCGAGCGGCACTGCTGTCCGCTCTTGTGCTCCTCTCGACCAGTTGGGCGGTTGCCGGTCGCGCCGGCGCCGATGCGAGCGCTGCCAAGACACGACCGGCGGGCCCGACCAGTGGCTGCTCCTGCCTCCGATCGGGCGACAGCCTTTATCGGGGAGAGTCGATGCGCTCCCCGGACCGCCGGTTCGTGCTGTGGCTGCAGGGGGACGGGAACCTCGTCGAGTACGCCGAGGGCGGCGGCACCTTGAAGCCGCTCTGGGTGCGGGGTGACAAGTCGGGGTGGGTGCTCTGGGTGCAGGACGACGGCAACGTCGTGCTCTATCGCCACGATGGCACCGCGCTCTGGTGGTCGGACACCGCGGGGCATCCGCACGACAGGATGCTGTTGCAGTCGGATGCGAACCTCGTCGTGTACTCCGCGTCGAACCGCCCGCTGTTCGCCAACAAGCCCTATCCGCCGTGGTACGACGTGAGGAACGTCAACTCGCTCAAGTGCCTCTACGACGCGGGCCCCGAGCGGGTGACGCAGAACCCGTGCGTCCGGAGGTCGGGCAACGAGACCTTCGTGCTGCTCCCGCTCGGCGGCGATCGTTTCATGATCGAGACCTTGCCGTACCACGCTCGCTGCCTCGAGGTGCCGAACGGGGTCGCGACGCCAGCGCCGCTCCGATCCCGGGACTGCGTGCGGTCGGTGAGCCAGACGTTCCACTGGAACCCCGTCGGGCCGCCCGGTCGCGGAACGCTCGTGACCGAGACGTCGCACACGGCACCCTTCAACTGCGTCGGCGTCATCGACGCGAGCAAGGCTGATGACGCCGCGGTCGGTCAGTCCCCCTGCAGCGGAGCCTCCAGCCAGCTCTGGGACCTCGTGCCCTGGACCGCGCCTGCGTGACGGCGGGATCGCCGGAGAGCCGGGCTGACGGTTCGGAGCGCGGCGAGAACGAGCCGAAGGACGGGTGACGGGGGGGCACAGGTCTGCTAGATCGAATCGGCATGCCGGAGGTTTCGATCCATATCGAGGGGGACGCGGCCCGCGTCTGGCGAGAGATGATCGACGTCGAGCGGTGGCCGGAGTGGACGGCGTCCGTCACGTCCATCGAGCGGCTGGACGACGGGCCGTTCGCGGTCGGGAGCAGGGCCCGCATCCGCCAGCCGGGCATGCCCGCCGGGATCTGGACGGTCACCGAGCTCGAGCCCGAGCGGTCCTTTACATGGGCCATGTCGATGCCGGGCGTGGCCTCGACCGCCGAGCACATTCTCACCGCGACGCCCGCAGGTGGCGTCGATCTCATGCTCACGATCGACCAGCGCGGCCTGCTCGCGCCGCTCGTCGGGCGGTTGGGAGACCGGCGGACCGTGCGCCTCATGACGATGGAGGCCGAAGGCCTGAAGCGGCAGGTCGAGCAGCACGAGCCGGGCTGACGGTTCGCTTCGCTCCGTCGTGCGGGTACGAGCGCGGGTACGTCCCCGAGCGAGGAGGGTGCCATGGCGTCGCGGGAGCGACCGAGGCCGCGCGTGGACCCGAGCGCGCTCGGCGAGCGACTGGAGGCGACCGAGGCCCTGGATCGCCTTGCCGACCCGGCGCTGCGAGCGGTCAAGGCGCTCCTGCCCGCCGGTCCGGCCAAGGATGCGCTGCACGGCATGTGGCTCGGTCACCCGCTGCATCCGCTGCTGACCGACCTGCCGATCGGGTTCTGGACCAGCGCGTTCGTGCTGGACCTCGTCGGCGGGCGCAAGGCGCAGCCCGGGGCCGACGCGCTGGTCGGCATCGGCGTGGCGAGCGCGTTGCCGACGATCGTCAGCGGCCTGGCCGACTGGTCCGAGCTGAAGACGGCCGAGCGTCGCACCGGCGCCGTCCACGCGGTCGCCAACGGCGCGGCGACCGCGCTGTACGGCCTGTCCTACGCGGCCCGAAGGCGCGGCCGCCGCGGTCCCGGCATCGCGTGGGCCATGGTGGGGGCCACCGCGGCCACCGTCGGCGGGTTCCTCGGGGGCCACCTCTCGTATCGGCGCGCGGCCGGCGTCAACCACGCCGCGGACGCGCCCGCCGATCGAGCGTGGGGTGAGGCGACGCTCGACGGCCCGCTCGCGCCCGACCGTCTCGTGCTCGCTCATCTCGGCGACGAGCCGCTGGCCGCCGTGCGCACCGACGCGGGGCCCGCGGCACTGTATGAGCGGTGCAGCCACCTCGGCGGCCCGCTGCACGAGGGTGCGCTCGTCGACGGCTGCGTGCGCTGCCCGTGGCACGGCAGCACCTTCAGGGTCGAGGACGGGTCGATCGTCCGCGGCCCCGCGACGGCGCCGCAACCGGCCTACGAGCTGCGCGAGGAGGACGGCCGCACCATGGCCCGCCGCCGCGCACCGGCGGGGGGCTGAGTCGTCGGTCGGTCAGATCGCCGGCTTCGGGAAGGACGGGCAGCAGTTGTTGTAGGTCGGGGGGAACTTGTTGGTGTACTCGTAGCCGGCGAGCACCCCGGCCCACAGCACCTCCGGGCTGGCGCCCTTCTGTGCCTCCGACAGCCAGAAGTAGCGCTCGAGCGGCGACGGCGCTCGGCCCAACGTCCGCTGGTAGCGGTCGAAGAGCACGAGGTCGCGGCCCTCGGTCGAGGTGACGAGCACCATGGCCAGGTCGGCTTGCGAGAACCCGGCCTGCAGCAGCGCGCCCCAATCCCTGCTCTCGGTGGCCGTCGGGGTCCGGCGCAAGATCGCGCGGAAAACGGCTGCAACCGCCTTCTCGGCGATGCCCGACGAGCGCCGCAGCACGAACTCCGGCGAGGCGACCAGCCGGACCTCGAGCCCGGCGTAGGACAGCCCTTGGCCGATGCGACCCGACCAGTACGACAGGTCGCCGCTCGACGGCGAGCGGCCGAGGATGCGCGTGTACGCCTCGTTGACCCGGATGCGCCGGTACTCGGCGCTCGACATGATGCCGAGCGGCACCTCGTAGAGGCTCCGGTACCGCTGGGCGGTGAACATCTTGACCCAGAAGGCGGCGTCGGCTCCCGGGCCGCGTCCGAGCAGGAGCTGGAAGACGGCCGGGACGTAGCGCTCGGCCTGGCTGGGGCCCTTCTGCACGATCACGGTGTCGACGCCGGCGCGATCCGCCGTGTCGGGGTCAGGCGTCTCCGACGAGGTCGCGTAGGGCACCTGGTACACGCCGGAAGCGAGCGGGGTGACGACCACCTGGACCGAGGCGGACGCGCCCGACGCGATGTCGCCGACCTTGCAGATCACCGACCCCGTCGCCTGGCTGTTGGTGCATGTGCCGGCCGGACCGCTGGCCGAGCCGAAGCGCAACGGGAACCCCGAGGACATGGCCACGAGGACGGCCTTCGCAGGATCGGGCCCGTCGTTGTGCGCCGTCAGCGTGAACGTGAGGTTCGTGCCGCCGAGCGGGGACGACGGGTTGTGGGTCGCCGTGATCGACAGGTCCGCCGACGTCGTCGTGACGGCGCGCGCCGGGACGGTGCCGAGCGTGGTCGCGGCGATGCCGGCCAGCGCCGCCACGGCAGCGAGGCGACCGCGACGCCTGCGCCGAGTCGTCGATCCGAAGGCCCGGCTCTCACCGGCGCGACGTACGACCATCGGTCCCCCCAAGGTTCAGGCGCCCAGCCCCCGGACGCCAGTGCGCACCCTACGTCCCGCGCGGGTTCACACGTGGGCACCGGCGCGGCTCACCAGCCGAGCGCGCCGGTGAGCGAGCCCTCGTCACCCAGCGCGGCCTCGACGGCCTCGACCACCGGTCGGTCCCACTCGCGCGGGGCCTCCGAGCCGGCCTCCCAGCGCGTGAGCGTGTCGAGGGTGACCGGCGCGTCGCCCTCGTCGAGCGCGTCGGCCAGGTCCTGCAGGGTGTAGCCCGCGCCCTGGCGGGCCGCCTTCAGCGCCATGCGGAACGCCCGGTTCTGCGCGGCGTTGCTCACGCCGACGCGCCGGGGCTCGGGGGGAGGTGCGTCGGCATGCCGGGGACCCTACGACGATCGGTCGCACCTCTCGGACCCGTTGGTCCGGCCGGTGAGAGAGCCCAGGACCGGCCCGCGTCCCCGCGGCCGGGTGACGTCTCCGTTTCACCCGGCTGGGTACGTGGACCGGTTGAGGAAGAGGAGGCATCCACCATGCCTGAGAACACCAGCCCCAAGACCGACACCGTCGGCGCCGACCACAAGCAGGGGCCCAACCCGAGCCCCGGTGGCAAGGTCGACGTGGAGGACCGAGACATCCCGCCCTACGACGATCGCACCACGTCGCGCCGCGACGACAAGAGCGGGCGCGCCGAGGCGGTCGAACGCCAGCTGGCGGAGACGAAGGACGTCAACGTCGGTGCGACGGCCAGCCCGGCGGAGGAGTCGCCGGTCCAAGAGCACGAGGTCACCGACGATGCGCCCGACAGCCCGCATGGCGTCGGCGAGAGCCCGAGCCGCAGCGGTGAGGACCTGAAGGACAAGGACGGCAAGGAGGCGGGGCGTGAGGATGCCGGCGCGCATCCCGACAGCGGCCGCCCGACCGGCACGTCCGACAAGCGCGACATCACCGGCGTCGGCTAGTCGGCGGGTTCTTCGCCCAGGTTGTCGTACCGCTTGAGCACGGCTTCGAGCGCGCTGCGCTCATCGGCGATCACCTCCATCCACACGTCGAGCTGCTCGAGCCCGGCGTGCGTCGTGCCGTACACCTGCCGCACCGACCCGGCGATGGGCGACGCCTCCCATGAGTGGAGAAGGCCGTCCGCCTCCAGGTCGGCGAGCGCGCGGTAGATGCTCGGGCGATCCACCGGACCGAGGCCGAGCCGGAGCAGCGAATCGAGGAGCCGGTACCCATGCCGGGGCTCTTCGGCCAGCAGGAGCAACAACGCCGGATACAAGAAGTGCCGCGGTGGGGCGAGGTCGAAGCGACAGTGGGTTGGGTGCCGCGGAGCCGCCATGGCCCCTACCCCCAATCGAGGGACCGACGACCGTGTGTCGCCCGGCCTCCTCCTCGTGTCCTCAGGTACCATCGCACATCTACCCCGCACGCGGGGCGTCGAGGGGACCGACATGGAGCAGCGTCGTGACCACGTGAGCTCAGCCGACGGCGCGTCGCACCTCGCCGCCGTGGCTCTCGTGCTCGCTCGTCGCTTCGCTGGCGGCGCCACGCTCTGGTGCTGGTCGCCGCACGCGCCCCAGCACGCGCAGCACGTGGCCGTGGAGTTCGTGCACCCGGTCATCGCTGGCACCCGAGCGCTGCCGGCCGTCGCGGTCCTCGACGAAGACGCCGCCGCGGTCCTGCGGCCGATGGCCCGCGCCGGCGATGTGCTCTTGGTCGTGGCGGCCGCGGACGCGCCGGTGTCGGCCACGCTCCGACGGGCCCAGGCGTGGGGGCTCACCACCATCTGGCTGGGCGCCGGGCCCCAGCCCGCGGGCGACGGGGCCGACCACGTGCTCTGGGTGAGCGACGATCTGCGTGCCTTCGTCGACGGTCACGTCGTGCTCGGCTACCACGTGCTGTGGGAGCTCACCCACGTGTGCTTCGAGCACCCCGGCCTGCTCCGGGAGGTCGGGGAGGAGGGCGCGGTCTGCACCACCTGCTCGGACGAGGGACGGCTCGGTGAGATCGTCGACTGCGCGGACGCCGACGCCACGGTGCGCACGGCCGCCGGCATCGAGCGGGTCGACACGACGATGGTCGGTCCCGTGCACGCAGGCGACCTGGTGCTCGTGCACGCCGGCACTGCCATCACGGTGGTGGCGCCGTGACCGACTTCCTGTATCCGTTCCTCGACCGGGAGGAGCGCGACGTCGGCCCGCTGATGGACGATCTGGCCCGCTCGGCGGAGGCCAAGGCCAGCCTCAGCGAGGCGCTGCGAACGGCGACGCTGGCGACCCTCGCCGGCGACCTCGACGATGCCGCGGCGGCGATGGCGGCGCGCTTCGGGCGCGGCGGTCGGCTGTTCGCGTTCGGCAACGGGGGCAGCTCCACGGACGCGGCGGGGGTCGCCGCGCTGTTCTGCCATCCGCCGGAGGGCCGCTCGCTGCCGGCCCGCTCGCTGGTGGCCGACCACGCAATCCTCACCGCGCTCGCCAACGACGTGGGCTATGAGCTCGTCTTCTCGCGCCAGCTCATCGCCACGGCCGGTCCCGAGGACATCGCGCTCGGCCTCTCGACCAGCGGCAGCTCGCCCAACCTCCTGCGGGCGTTCGCCGAGGCGCGCCGGCTCGGGCTCCTCACCATCGGCCTGGCCGGCTACGACGGCGGCACGATGGCCGCAGCGGACACGGTCGACCACTGCCTCATCGTGCGGTCAGACAGCGTGCACCGCATCCAGGAGGTCCAGAGCGCCGTCGTGTTCGCGCTCTGGCAGCGCGTGGAGCGCGCGGTCGACGAGAAGAGCGTCGGTGCCCGCTGACGGCCGCGAGGCCGAGGTGCTCGAGCGCATCGAGGCCTTCCGACGCCGGCGGCCGCGGCTCAAGGACGAGATCATCACGCTGGCGCACGGCGCCGGGGGCAAGTCGTCCGCTGCGCTCGTCGACGCGGTGTTCCTCGAGGCCTTTGCCAACGACGCGCTCGCGCCCCTGGCCGATGCCGCGCGCCTCGACCTGCCTGGCGGCGACCGGCTCGCGTTCAGCACCGACTCGTTCGTCGTGCGGCCGCGGTTCTTCCCCGGGGGCTCCATCGGGCACCTGGCCGTGCACGGGACCGTCAACGACGTGGCCATGCTCGGCGCCCGGCCCCGCTGGCTCTCGGCCGCGTTCGTGCTGGAGGAGGGCTTCGCCGTCGCCGAGCTGCGCGACATCGTGGCGGACATGGCGGAAGCCGCCCGGGCCGCGGGCGTGACGATCGTGGCCGGCGACACCAAGGTGGTCGACCGGGGCGCGGCCGACGGGCTGTACATCACGACGGCGGGCGTGGGCCAGATCCCCCCTGGCCGTACCGTCGGACCCGAGCTCGTGCGGCCCGGCGACGTGGTGATCCTGTCGGGCACGCTCGCTGATCACGGCATGGCGGTGATGTTGGCGCGCGGCGACCTCACGCTCGAAGCCGACATCCGCTCGGACACCGCGCCGCTGGGCGACCTCGTCGAGGCGTTGTTCGCGGCCGCACCCTCGACCCGCTGGCTGCGGGACCCCACCCGCGGCGGGTTGGGCACGGTCTGCAACGAGCTGGCGCGGGCCACGAACCTGGCGGTGGTGCTGGACGAGGCCCTGCTGCCGGTCGACCCGGCGGTCGCGGGCGCCTGCGAGCTGCTCGGCATCGATCCGCTCTACGTCGCGAACGAGGGCAAGCTCGTGGCGGTCGTCGCCCCCGACGAGGCCGACGCCGCGCTCGACGCCCTCCGCGCCGACCCGCTGGGCCACGCGGCCACGGCGATCGGGGAGATCAAGGCCGACCCGGAGGGGATCGTGGTGCTGCTCACGACGTTCGGCGGCACGCGCATCGTCGACATGCTCGTCGGCGACCCGCTCCCGCGGATCTGCTGACCAGCGGGTCGAGCGAGCGTGCCCGAGTCCCCGTCCGTGCGCCGCCGGATCCGCGTGACGGGGACGGTGCAGGGGGTGGGGTTCCGGCCGTTCGTCTTCCGCCACGCGACGCGCCTGGGCCTGCGCGGTTGGGTGCAGAACGACAGCGCCGGCGTGCTGGTCGAGGTCGAGGGCGCCGAGCCGGCGGTCGACGAGCTGGCCCGCCTCATGGTCGAGGAACCACCGCCGCTGGCACGGGTCGGTTCGGTGACCGGCGCAAACGTGCCGCTCGCAGGCGATGCGGCGTTCACCATCGTCCACAGCAATGTTGCCGGCACACCTACTGCGCCGGTCAGCGTCGACACCGCAACATGTGCGGCGTGCCTCGCTGAGGTCGACGACCCGGCCGACCGGCGGTACCGCTACCCGTTCACGAACTGCACCGACTGCGGGCCCCGCTACACGATCGTCCAGGGCGTGCCCTACGACCGCCCGGCCACGACCATGGCCGCGTTCACGATGTGCGCGGCCTGCCAAGCCGAGTACGACGACCCGGCCGATCGCCGCTTCCACGCCCAGCCCAACGCCTGCCCCGCCTGCGGCCCCCGCCTGCACTGGACGCCCACGGCCGCCGCGCCCGCCCCCGATGTCGTACTGGGTGGGGTTGGGGTTGTTGGGGCGGCCGGGATCCCGCCCAGTTCGGGGGGGGTCGTAGTGGGTGGGGTTGGGGTTGTTGGGGCGGCCGGGATCCCGCCCAGTTCGGGGGAGGCGGTGGGGGAGGCGGCGCTGGACGCGGCGATCGCGGCCTTGCGGGCGGGGCGGATCGTCGCGGTGAAGGGCATCGGCGGGTTCCACCTCGCGGTGGACGCCACCGACGAGGCGGCCGTCGCCGAGCTGCGGCGCCGCAAGGCGCGAGACGACAAGCCGTTCGCGGTGATGGTCCCCGACCTCGCCGCGGCCCGCGGGCTCTGCACCTTGAGCGACACGGCTGCGGCCGAGCTGGCGTCCGCCCGCCGGCCGATCGTGATCGCGCCGCGGCGCGCGCTCGCGTCCGACGGCGGGGCGGCGGGGGCGGGCGCGCTGGCGGCCGGGGTGGCACCGGGGCTGGCCGAGCTCGGGGTGCTGCTCCCGTACTCGCCGCTGCACCACCTGCTGCTGGCCGGCGTCGGGCGCTCGTTGGTGATGACGAGTGGCAACCTCAGCGACGAGCCGATCGCCCATGAGGACGAGGACGCCCGCATCCGGCTCGGCAGCCTCGTCGACGGCGTGCTCGGTCACGACCGCGGCGTGCACATCCGCTGCGACGACTCGGTGGTCCGCGCCACGCCGCGGGGCGGCACCCAGGTGCTCCGGCGGTCCCGCGGGTTCGCGCCCGAACCGATCCCGCTGGCGCGAGCCGCGGCGCGTCCCATCCTCGCCGTCGGCGCCGAGCTGAAGAGCACGGTCGCGGTCACGCTGGGAACCGACGTCGTGGCGAGCCACCACATCGGTGATCTCGAGCACCTGGCCACCTACCGGTCGTTCCTGCAGGCGATCGATCACCTGTGCCGCCTGTACCGCGTGGTGCCCGAGGTGGTCGCCCACGACCTGCACCCCGAGTACCTGTCGAGCAAGCTCGCCGCCGACCTCGACGTGCCGGCGATCGGGGTGCAGCACCACCACGCGCACGTCGCGTCGTGCCTCACCGAGCACGGGCGGGTCGGACCGGTGCTCGGCCTCGCGTTCGACGGGCTCGGCTACGGCACCGACGGCACGCTGTGGGGCGGCGAGCTGCTGGTCGCCGACTTGCAGGGCTTCGAGCGGGTCGGCCACCTGGCGCCGGTCACGATGCCGGGGGGCGTGACCGCCATCCGCGAACCGTGGCGGATGGGCGTGGCGTGGGCGCACCACGCCGACGTCCCGCACCCGTTCGACGACCCTCGCAGCGGCGCCGTGCTCGACCTGGCCACCCGCGGGCAGGGTCCGACGACCACGAGCGTGGGCCGGCTCTTCGACGCCGTCGCCGCGCTGATCGGCCTGCGTCGCACCGTCACGTATGAGGCGCAGGCCGCAATCGAGCTGGAGGCGCTGGCGCGCCGCGTGCCCCGCGCCGAGGCGCCGGCGTTTCCCGTCGACCTGGGTCGCACCGCCGCCGGTGTGCTGATCATCGATCCCGGCCCGCTCGTCGCCGCGCTCCTGGCCCGCCGTGCCGCCGGCACCGCGCCCGCACTGCTCGCGGCCGGCTTCCACGAGGCGATCGGCGGGGCGGCCGCGGCGGCGGCGATCGAGCTTGCGCGTGAACACCGACTGCGGACCGTCGCGCTGAGCGGCGGCGCGTTCCAGAACGCCCGGCTGTCCGAGATCGTCGAGGCGGCGCTGGCCGCCGCCGGCCTCGAGGTCCTGGTCCACCGCGTCGTGCCCCCCAACGACGGCGGCATCAGCATCGGCCAAGCCGCCGTGGCCGCCGCCCAGCGGTGACGACGCGCCTCGAGCTCGAGGCCGCGGGCCGGGTGGGCGTGCGCCTCACCGACGAACCGGAGCGAACAGCACACCGGCTCGGTGCGGGTCAGCGATCGTCGTTGGCGAAGCGAGGGGGCACCGCGCCGCGGCCCATGCCCCAGGTCGCGCCGCCGAGGCGGCCCTCCTCGAGGGGTTCGGGGGGCCGTGGGCGGTAGTCGCGGGCGAGCAGGTCCTCGGCGTCCTGACCGTCCTGCATCAGCGCGCAGGGGGCGAGGAACGGGCACGCGGGGCAGTGCGGGCCGGGGGTCGGGTACAGCGCCAGCGACGGATCCAGCATCTCGGCGGCCTCCTGGGCGAGCTGCCGGCCGGCGTGCGCGAGAGCCCCGGGGGCGAGCCGCAGGCGGGTGCGCCGGAAGCGTCCTTCCAGGGTGAGCTCGTTGAAGAGGATGCCGGATATGCGGGCGTCGAGGAACGTCTGCTCCCAGGCCCATGCCGACGCCACCGCGGCCTCGTCGAGCCGCAGGACCGCGCCGTCGGTCCAAGGTCCGAAGCGATGGACGAGCAGCCACTGGGTCCGGTTCTCCTCGACCACCAGCGCGTGGGCCCGACCCTGGTAGCGGACGGCCCGGCCGTCCGGCGTCGCCAGGTCGCCGTCGCCGCGCGGGTTCGGGATCGCGGCGTCGTAGTCGAACTCGACCCGGAGTGGCTCGAACTCGTCGATGCCGCTCGCCCAATCGACGTACTTCTCGACGTATGGCGAGGCCGCGCCCGCCGCTTTGAGGACGAGCGGCCGCACGATGGCCCGGTCCCAGGACCACATGCCCGGGAAGTAGTGCACCGCGAGCGCTTCGCGCGCCGGGTGCTCCGCGGTCCGGACGGCGGCGCGCGGTTCGAGGCCGCGTCGAACCCGCGCGCTGAGGCTCCAGGCTCGGCGGCAGCGCTTGAACGCGGCGCGCTCCGTCGCAGTGATTGCGACCACAGCCATCGCCGCCACGGTACGCCTGCTGCCCCGCCGGTTCGACGCCGAACGCGGCCGACGCGGGCCGTGCACTAGGTGGGAAATGCACCCATTGAGCTTCCCTTGGACGAGGTGGAGGGTGGTGGGGCGCAGGCCCGCACCCCTGTGCTTGGAGGTGTGCTGTGTCCGCGACCACACAGGCTCCGCCCGACGAGACGGTGATCCATGTTTTGTGGATCAACGCGGGGCTCAGCTGCGACGGCGACTCGGTCGCCCTCACCGGCGCCACCCAACCCAGCATCGAGGAGATCGCGCTGGGGGCCCTTCCCGGCCTCCCGAAGATCGCCGTCCATTGGCCGCTCATCGACTTCGAGTGCGGCCCCAATGGTGGCGCCGACGACTTCCTCGAATGGTTCTTCAAGGCCGATCGGGGCGAGCTCGAGCCGTTCGTGTTGATCGTCGAAGGATCGATCCCGAACGAGGCCATCAAGAAGGAGGGCTATTGGTGCGGCTTCGGGAACAATCCCGACACCGGGCAGCCTATGACCACGAGCGAATGGCTCGATCGCCTGACGCCGAAGGCCCTGGCGGTGGTGGCGGTCGGCACCTGCGCGACGTACGGCGGCATTCACGCGATGGCCGGCAACCCGACCGGCGCCATGGGGGTGCCGGACTACCTGGGCTGGGAGTGGAAGTCGAAGGCAGGAATCCCGATCGTCTGCGTGCCGGGCTGCCCGGTGCAGGGCGACAACCTCTCCGAGACGATCCTCTACCTGCTGTACATGGCCACCGATCAGGCGCCCATGATCCCGCTCGACGATGCCCTGCGACCGCAGTGGTTGTTCGGTGCGACCGTGCACGAGGGGTGCGATCGAGCCGGCTACTACGAGCAGGGCGACTTCGCGACCGAGTACGGCTCCCCGAAGTGCATCGTGAAGCTCGGCTGTTGGGGCCCGGTCGTCAACTGCAACGTGCCGAAGCGCGGCTGGATCAACGGCGTCGGCGGGTGCCCGAACGTCGGCGGCATCTGCATCGGCTGCACGATGCCGGGCTTCCCCGACAAGTTCATGCCGTTCATGGACGAGCCGCCCGGGGCCCGGGTTTCGAGCGCGGCGAGCGGGCTCTACGGCGGCGTGGTTCGCGGGCTGCGGAAGATGACCAACCGCACGGTGAACAAGGAACCGAAGTGGCGCCACAAGGGTCGTGAGCTGACCACCGGACACACGAAGACTTGGAGCTGACCGATGGCCATGACCAAGACCGCAGATGAGAATGGCCTCGTCGACATGGCGTGGGACCCGATCACCCGGATCGTCGGGAGCCTCGGGATCTACACGAAGATCGACTTCGGCAAGGGCACGGTGGCCGAGTGCCAGAGCACCTCGTCGATCTTCCGCGGCTACAGCATCTTCATGAAGGGCAAGGACCCGCGCGACGCCCACTTCATCACCAGCCGCATCTGCGGGATCTGCGGCGACAACCACGCCGTCTGCTCCTGCTATGCGCAGCAGATGGCCTACAAGGTTCGCCCGCCGAACCTGGGCGAGTGGATCGTCAACCTCGGTGAGGCCGCCGAGTACATGTTCGACCACAACATCTTCCAGGAGAACCTCGTCGGGGTCGACTACTGCGAGAAGATGGTGGCGGAGACGAACCCCGGGGTCTTGGAGCAGGCCAACCGCACCGAGGCGCCCCACTTCGAGGATCACGGGTACCGCACGGTCGGCGACATCATGCGGTCGCTCAACCCGTTCTCGGGCGAGTTCTACCGCGAGGCGCTGCAGGTCTCGCGCTACACGCGCGAGATGTTCTGCCTGATGGAGGGGCGCCACGTCCACCCCTCGACGCTGTATCCCGGAGGCGTCGGCACGACGGCGACCATCCAGCTCTTCACCGACTACATCACGCGGCTCATGCGGTACGTCGAGTTCATGAAGAAGGTCGTGCCCATGCACGACGACCTGTTCGACTTCTTCTACGCGGCGCTGCCGGGCTACGAGGAGAACGGCCGGCGGCGGGTCCTGCTCGGCTGCTGGGGTGCCTTCCAGGACCCCGACGTCTGCAACTTCGAGTACAAGGACATGGCCGAGTGGGGCCGGGCCATGTACGTGACGCCCGGCGTGGTCGTCGACGGAAAGCTGGTGACGAACTCGCTCGTCGACATCAACCTCGGCATCCGGATCCTGCTCGGCTCGTCGTACTACGACGACTGGGTCGAGCAGGAGATGTTCGTCAGCAAGGACCCGCTCGGGAACCCGGTCGACCGGCGCCATCCCTGGAACCAGCACACCAATCCCCACCCGCAGAAGCGCGACTTCTCGGACAAGTACAGCTGGGTCATGTCGCCGCGCTGGTTCGACGGCACC